>NZ_RQYW01000004.1 GCF_003932895.1 Leptotrichia sp. OH3620_COT-345
TATTTCCAAATCTATTCCGTGTACCGCTTTAAATCCATTAGGATATTGCTTCTCCACTTTTTTCAATACTACTCCTGACATATCTGCTCCTCCTGAAATTGTTATTTTTATGTTTTATTATGTTTATTATCTATTAAATCTGTCTAATACTTTTATATATCGCTGTCTATATTGAAGAAATATTTTCCCGGTGAAACTCCTTCGTATTTTCTAAACGTTCTTATAAATGTATTTGAGCTGTTATACCCCACCATTTCAGCAAGTTCCTTTATTTTATATTCTTTATTTTTCATAATCTCCTTTGCTTTTTTTATCCTGTAAAGTGACAAATAATTCTTAAAATTATCTCCCATTATTTTTTTAAACAAAATACTCGCATATTTGAAAGAATACCCGAGATAATCAGCTAAATTTTCAAGTGATATATCTTTCATATAATTTAACAGCAAATATTTTTCTATTGAATTTTTTATAGTTTTTATATCTATTTCAGAATTTTCCTTTATAAAATTACAAAGTTCCGTCACTATTTCTTCAAAAGTATTCTTTAATTCCTTTACATCAGATATTTTAAGTATTCCTGTGATATCTGCATTTTTATTTATTTCTCCCATATTCATTTCATTGAGTTGTATTAATATCCTGTTTAAAGTATTATATAGTAATCCTGAAAACTCTCTTATAGATTTTTTATCCGTCAATTTCTGCTCTATATCATTTCCAAAAATTTCCTGTATCACTTTTTTCACTTCACTTACATTTGCTCCTAAAGTCTTAGATATAAGTTTTGCTTCCAGCTGAATAGGATAATAATATTTATTTAAGTGGTTATCATTCACAATATCTTGAAAAATAACTTTATATTGTTTGTATATATATTTATAATCCATTATTTTTTTAGCAATTCTGTATGCCGCAGGCAGTTCTTTCAGATCTCTGTACCTGTCAGTAACCGCCGCTACAAAATAAAGGGAAAAATTCCTTTCAATATGAAAAATTAAATTAGTCAAAATTTCTTCCATTTCTTCTCTAGGAAAATTTTCAATTATAATAGCAATACTTTTGAAATCGATATCTACAACTTCAAATATTGCTTCATTCATAAAATATTTCATAACAAATTCTTTTGATATTCTAAAATTATCATACATATTTTTAATAGAATCTACATCATATATTTCCATTAGGATTATTCTATATTCCTTTTCCCACAAAAACTTTCCGATATCCTGACCGTTCGGAATACCTAACAGAGAATCTTTCAATTTTTTCCTTTTTTGAATTTCGCTTAATTCTTTTACTCTACCTGTCAACTCCACGTTAGTAGTACTCAATTCATCAATTTTAGTTTTGATGTAAGTTATTTCAGCCGTTTCTTTTTCATTCCCATAACCCATTTTCTGTGCCAATTCTTTTATGGGGCTAATTATAAGATTTATTATAATTGCTATTATCAAATATAACAACAGGAACTGGATTATTCCTTTTCCCGCTTCCATTACTATAATACGGATAATATTTATTTCAGGCTGATAATAATAAAGTTCAATATCAAATTCCGGCAAATAGAATATATGCAGATTTCTTCCGTTTACTTTTATACTTTCCTTAAAAGATGAACTATTTTTATGCATCTCACTTATTTTCTTTACAATGTCTGAATTTATCTTTATATTTTCTAAATCAGATAAATTTAAAATACTGTCCAATTTCATATACCAGTTTTTTCTGTCTCCTACTTCATAAAAGAAACTTTTTTTATCAAGTTTTATTATCCAGTAACTTTTATTAAGATTCAGATAACTTTTATCATTTATAAAAATATTAATATAATTTCCGTCATCGCTTATACTTCTTATTTTTTCTTCAATATTGCCGAAAAACTTGTTATTTTTATAAAAAGTTTTTTTATCGATAATTCCTGTCGAAGTCATATAATAATTAAGTTTATTTGTGGAAAAATTAATCAGATAACCTATGCTTCCGTATATGTTATTACCCGTTGTTATCTTTTTATGCAAAATTGATTTAAGATACTGATACTCGACATCATTTTCATTTTTTAAAATATACTCATTGAACTTATCATCAAACTTTAGAGTATATAATGTGGACATTATAAACTGAGTCTTCTTACTTATACTGAAAAAAGCACTTAAGGCCTTTGCCTTTTCATTTTTATTTATTTCCTTTATTTTACTTCTGATATTAAACAGCAACATTATAAATAATAAGCATCCCAATATCATTAATGTTATATTATTTATTTTTTTAGAGCGTATAATATACAACTCAGGTATAGTTTTTAATTTCATAATATTCTCCACAATATTATCTCTTTTTTACAATTACTATAAGTATACCACAATTTTTACAAAATTCTTGATATTTAACAATTTTTTACCAGTAAATTTTAAAGTCCGGTTTCAGAAATCTTACTAAGGCCTCCATGTAAAAATAATCTCCCCATATACAGCATTCATTTACCCCCATTCTATGCGGTTTGCTGTAAACAGCTTCTTTTAACAGTCCATTTGATTCTTTCATATTTTTTGTTGTATATTTTTCTATGAGTGATTTCATTATATCTTTTGCTGCATTCATATATATTTTCTTATTTTCATCATTGTTATTGAGATTTTCAGACATTTCCAGTATTCCACATACTGCTATTGCGGCTGCCGATGTATCCTTCTCCTCTCCTGAAGTATCGTCAAAAGAAAGATCCCAATAACATACACTGTCTTCAGGTAGCTTATTTAAGAAATAGTTTGTCACTTTCTTATATAATTCCACAAATTTCTTGTTTTTTAAATATCTATATGCCAATGGAAATCCGTACATCCCCCATGCCTGTCCTCTCGCCCATGTGGAATTGTCAGAATTTCCTTGAGCCGTACTTCCTTTAAGAGGATTTCCCGTTTCTTTATCAAAATAATATGTATGAAAAGTGGATCCGTCTTCTCTTACTACTGTTCGGGAAGCCGTATTTATATGTTTTTCACCTATTTCCCTATACTTTTTGTCTCCTGTAACTTCACTTGCCCAGAATAATAAAGGTATATTCAAATTACAGTCTATTATCAGCCTGTAATTATCAGGGCTATCAAGTTCTCCCCATGCCTGAATAAACTCCCCTTTTCCCCTAAATCTGGTTATGAGATGTTCTGCCGCCATTATTCCTGTTATTTTTGCCTCTTCACATGTCGTCGTCTTATACTGTGCCACAGCGGAAGGTATGTATAAAAAACCCAAATCATGATGATCTACAGCATTTTTGGCTATTATTCTTTCTTTATAACCTCTCAGTTGAAATTCGGCTATTTTCCTATATTTCTCGTCTTTTGTTATTTCATAGGCAAGCCAAAGTATCCCTGTCCAAAAGCCGCTTGTCCAGTCATCCCATTCTCCTCCGTTCAGTATTCCCGGATAAATCCCGTTTACACTTGAAGGTCTCGGAAATGTATTTATAAATATTTCCGTATTTCTGTCAATTTTACTTAATGCATTATGTAATCCCTGATATAATAATTCTTTTGATAATTCTACATCTTCTGAATATTTTTTTATTGTTTCTTCATTTAATTTCATTACTTCACTCCTGTCTGTTCATATATTTTTTATTTTTATAATAAAACTTATTTAAAACTATTCTTACTTATCAGATGAAATAATTGTTATATTTTTATTTTTGTTAGGTTTTTAAACCTGTTTACAATATATTTTTAAAGTTAAAATTCAAATTTATCTCTGTGTTTCTCAGCCCAACTTTTCAGCATCTTCTCCAGTCTATCTGATATTTCGTTTTCAGAACTCTCATTTAATTTCAAAGGATTAAGCTGATATTCGTCATTTATATTATCATATAAAAATCTTTCCGTTACTTGTCCCGGATTGTATCCTTTATTTACTACATAAGTATGGGTTTTAGTTTTTACAGCTCTCCATCCGTATTTTTTATTATCTTCATTTATCCTTTCAAATTTCTCTATTGCGGATATTTGTCCCGGATATGAGGAAATAAAAGCTTTACTTTCTTCTCCGTTACTACTTCTGTTTACTTTCATTACACTGTCTTTCAAATTACTTCCTTCTACAGTATCCGGAATTTCTATACTCATTAATGATAAAACTGTTGGCATTATATCAGGGCTACTTATTACTGTATCCGTTTTTCCTATTAAATATGTGCTCCCGTACTTTATTAAAAATGGAACTCCTATGGCTTCTTCATACCATACATGTTTGCTCCACAAACCATGTGCACAAAGCATTTCACCATGATCGGCAGTTAAAATTATTATTGTATTTTCATATAAATCTCTTTCTTTCAAATAATTTATAATTCTTCCGAAGTTTTCATCTATCCCTGTTATTGCTCCGTAATACTTTTTCATAACATCTTGATATTCTTCTTTTGTAAAATTCAATTTTTCTTTCATACTTTCCGTATGATCGGTGACATTTTCCAATTTTACATTAGGATTTACTTTTAAATTCTTATTTTCATACATTTTCACATATTTTTCAGGAACAAGATCAAGAGGTGTATGTGGAGGATTCCATGAAACAAATAAGGAAAAAGGAATATCTTTTTCTTTACATTTTTCCAGAAATTCTATTGCTTTATCCGTTTCGTGTTCCACAGACCATTTATCTATTTCTATCATTTTCTCACTATTGCTCCAATAATGAGGTTTCATATGATTATCATATGCTCCATATGAATACCAGTAATCTATGCCATGACGTCTTTTCCCCGGTGGAGTATAAGCATCCCAGTCTTTTGCACCGGATAAAGGAGCTTCATCTCTATTCATTTCAGGACTATCTAAATGCCATTTTCCTATATATCCTGTGTAATAACCGTTTTTCTTTAAAATATCCGTTATAGTAACTGCATCTTCTTTCAGTTTTACATCCTCAAGGCCTATCTTACAGTTTGTCCATACTCCATGTGTTATCGGGTATGTTCCCGTCAAAATACTTGCTCTGCTTGGAGAACAAAGAGGGCAGCCACTTACAGCATTTTCAAACACAAGAGCCTCTTCAGAAAACATATCCATATTCGGGGTAATGACGTTTTCTTTTTTCATAAATCCCACTGAATTTCTTCTCCACTGGTCTGCAAATAAAAATAATAAATTAGGTTTTTTCATGTTCAGTTTCCTTCCGTAAAAACTCATTGCTATATTATCCAAACTTTTTTAAAAAAGTTTGACAAAAAATTTCCAACTCAACTTTCTTTTCGTGAGGGCTCATCGCCGCCCTCACACTCCAACTACCGGCTACAAAATTTTTTCGTAAAATTTTGAATGCAGGAGTTTTTACCCATATTTTAATTTTAACTTTTTACTATTATTACAATCTAACTACACTTTCACCTAAAATCATTTCTACAATTTTAAGCCCCTTTCAACATTTAAATTTTACTGCGTGAAAAATGCAGGGAGTGAGCGTCGTAAAAACATCCTTTTTTGTTTTTATAACGAACGGGCATTTTTGAGCTTTAGTAAAATTTGTGTTGAATTGTTTTTTTGCTAAGCTTTTTTTCCAAAAAAAGCATGAAAAAAGTCTTTTGATCGTTATTTTTTCATAAATCTTTTATATGCACTTTCCTGAATTTTTTCGGCCTTTACCAATCCTATATCATTCAGTCTTTTGACATACATATCCCAGTCTTTCTCTACATCGGATACCCCCATTATCCATTTTTGAGACATTTCTTCCACATAAGAATTTAACTGAGTATTTATCTTAATAAATTCTTTTGATTCTTCCTTAGTATATTTCAATATAGGCATTAATTCATGTACATAATTATTTTTCAGGTAAAAATCTATGGCATCAACAGCTTCTTTTACATACCACTGTTTTTCATATTCAGAATCCTGGGGCATTCCGAGTCTGAATTGAGCTCCGGATTCTCTTATTACTGCCAGAGGTGTCTTTCCTTCAGAATTTTTCATTATTTTATCAGTAAATACAGCTTTTCCGTCTACTACAGTGTAATCATCTCCTTCAATACCGAAATTCCATAGTCTTCTTCCTTCAGAAGAATACCAAAAGTCAAAATATTTAATAGCTTCTATCGCATTTTTGGATTTTGAGCTTATTCCCCATCCTCCTAAATATGTTGTTCTTGCTTGATATGTCTTATTGTCTCCGTTAAAAACAGGAGGAGCTATTATCCCAAAATTAAATCCGGGTATTGTTTTTTCCAATTTCCCGTTATAAGAACTTGTACTTCCGAACCAATCTACAGTAAATCCGCCTAAATTATTGGAAAGCATATAATCTCTTGCGGAAATTCCTCTTGTAAAGATTTCTTTATCTATAAGTCCTTCTTTGTACCATTTTGCAAGTTGTTTCATAGCCTCTTTATATTCCCCCTGTGCAGGTCCGAATTTTACCATCTCATTACTGTCATACCAGAAAGCTCTCGCTTTAAAAATATCAGATAGAGGCTGTAAAACCTTTGCTACAGTATCTCCTCTACTGAATATCGGCACTTCATCTTTTTTACCGTTTCCATTTGGATCTTTTTCTGCAAAAGCCGCGAGAACATTATGAAGTTCTTCGACTGTTTTAGGCTCTTGCAGTCCTAATTTCTGTATCCAGTCTTTTCTTATATAGTATCCTGTTGACGGCATAAAATTAAAGTAATCATAGTAATTAGGTATCATATAAATATGTCCATCAGCCGCAATTGCATCCTGCTTATATCTCGGATTTTCCTCCCAGAATTTTTTTATATTCGGAGCATATTTATCTATGAGTTCCTCCAACGGAATAAGTCCTCCGTCTATTCCCAGACCTTCAAGATCTTCAGTAAATTCGTAAGCAACTATATCAGGAAGTTCCCCTGAAGATACAAGAAGGTTATATGCTTCTTTCTGGTCTGTCTGATTTTGAGAAGCTACATTTTTCAGTTTAATGTTAGTCATCTCAGCCGCTTTTTTATAAACGGGAAGTTCAGGATCCAGAGCTTTCCCCAGATGAATTGCAAAAACAGTCAGTTCCTTAGGTTTCTCCGATATAAGGTAACCCTCGAGTTTCTTATCTTCTCCTTTAATTTCCGTTTTTTCTTTCGGCTTTCCGCAAGCACTCAATAAAACTGTCATGATTATTAATGTATAAACAACCTTTTTCATTTTATATCATTCCTCTCTTCTTTATTCATTTATTTCAGATACTCCGTATTTCTCTCTGCTTTTAAATTCTTTTCAAATTTATAATTACAGATTGTCCTCTGTTTACAAGGTTAATTTTCAGTTTTGTCTTTCCGTTTCCGACATTTGTCTTTACAGCCTGACTGCTTGATAAAAGTGAATATTCTCCGTCTATTTCCAACTCCGTTTCATATTTTGAAAGTTGCGTGGGATCACTTACTGCAAGGATAATTTCATCTCCTTTTTCGGTTTTTATAAGTGAAACGGGAGAAAAAGTCTTTATTCCGTTTACTTTTACTTCCTTATTTTTCCAGAAATTCATTCCGGTAATTTTTCTTTTCTTATCTTCTATTGCATGAACTTCATCGTCCAGACGAATAATTTCCACAGTATTTTCATTGTATTTTTCCACTTCTTCTTCAGTAAACATCGGTAATATTATATATGCATATTTGGAATTTTTAGGATTTTTTCCGTGTTCGATATACGCTTTAAAATACGCTTTTTCATGTATATCTGCTGATTTCCCTCCGATTTCCTTCCAGCTTCCTTTTTCATTTTTAATATCCACTGTAAGGATAGAAGGCTCCAATATTTTGTAACCTATATTTTCACCTGTTTTTCTGTCTGAGAAATTAACATATGTGCCTTTTTTTGCCTGTATTTTCTTTATTGAAGTTATATCCTGTCCGTCAATTGTCACTTTTTTATTACTTATATTATGCATTATTCTGTTATCCAGCGTTGTATGAATTTCATTGTCACTGCTTGTTATTCCCGAACCTACGGCTACAATTTCTTCACCGAGCATAAACCATGACTTTTTAGCTTCAGTCTTATTATTCCACGATATAAAATCCATTCCTGTCATTGCTACATTTCCGTCGGAAGCTCCTCCTGCCCATGCTTTGGGAGAAACAGCCGAAGGCACTCTTCTTTCTCCTGAACCGTCAGTTCTTTTTGAAACACTTTCAGTAGTTCCCGGCATATGAAGTTTATCCGCAGTCTGCCAGTAATCGGTAAAAACCGAAGAATCGGCACCGTAAATATACGTCATTCCGTCTCCCGTATACCAGCCTTTTAAATTTTCTCCATTCATCGTTTCAAAATTTGCTATTCTTGAAGAATGCATTGAAATTACAAACTTTCCTTTTCTTCTACTTATCTGAACGGCTCTGTCCATTGAAGAGAAAATCTTCGTACCATGAATTTCCTCTATGTTTATATTATTATCATTGACAATATCTTTCAATACTTTTTCAACAACCAGATTTCCTGTTTTTTCGATAACATTGTAACTGTTATTTTCAGCTATAGCTCTTTTTACTAATTTCTGTATCTGTTCCTTATGAGGAAAAACTGCTCCTTCAGATACCATACCTAATGCTCCTATAATAGATCTCCCTCTTTCCAGATCGTTGGAATTATCCCTTGACAGTGATCTTCCACTTACCGAATCATTTATTCCTCCGTTTATAAGTAAATAAGTATATCCTTTGATTATGGAGCCGTACAGTGTTTCCAGTCTCGGATCTTTCGGCAGAAAAGAAGTATCCTTTGCAACATACAGTAAAGTTCCCAGCCCGTTAAACAGAACACTTGCATATGTTCCGCTGTAAGCTACATTTTCATGCTGAATAAAGGAACCGTCTTCATAAAAACCGTCTCCTTTAGTTACTATTTCTCCTATATCACCTACTGCATCTACGCCGTTCATTGTTTCCGTCCTGTCTTTTGTCAGTATCCCTCTTCCGAAGGAAATAATTGCAGTGTCCATTCTGTTCCCCCCTTTGGATACCCTTTTATTAGGAGATGTGGAATACTTTGCAGCAGGACTTGCACCTGAATGAGTAGCATAAGGCTGAAAATATTTTGAAGCTTTCATCAGATTATCAAGAAGGTCGTCAGGAATTTCTCCGTACATGATTATTCCCGTTTCATTTATGCTTTTAGGAATGCCTATTTCCCACTGCCACCAGTTTCCGAGTTCCTGTAAACTGTCATTATAGACATTTTCATTAAGCCAGATAAGTGATTCAATTATATTTTTTTTTAAATCATCACTTTTATAATATTTTGTACCGTCTGTAAAGTAGGCTTTTGCCAATGTTTTTACATTTTCAAATGAACTTAATATCTGTGCTCCGTTTTTCATATCTTTCAAATCATTGAATATATACTGTCTATTCGGATCCGTATTTAACTTTCCGAGTATTTTCTCACTGTTTTTTTCCAGCTGTGTAATGATTTTTTCTATTTTCTGCCTGTTCCGAATATTATTTTCGTCAGGTATATTTATAATAATTTTTCTCCATTTTTCCCTTATTCCGTCAAATTCGTCATTTCCGCCTGAAGCTGCAGAAATAAAAGTCATCATTATCAATCCTGCAAATATTGCACTTTTTACAATCATAATTTCCTCCGTTTAAAAACTGTAATTTAATCCGATACTTTGTCTGAATATGTGATTTCCCGTTTTTTCACCGAATTTACCGCTTTTTTCATCGGTATTCTTAACTTTTATATCGGATACGGACATCGAAACAAATACATTAAGTCCGGGAATTATATTTTTTGTATACTTTATTCCGTATCTGTATTCATATGTTTCGGATTTTTTCTCTTTTGTTCCTGTTGTCTTATATACTGCACCTTTTCCCAAAGGCAGCCTCATGTCCAAAACGACATTGTCTCCATTTCCGAAATTATATGTTACTGCAGGTCTCAGCTGTTCGGAAATATATCTTTCAACATTGTTTCTTTTGTCAAAAAATCTGTCTTCTCTGAAGTACATCAGCTGTAATTTCCATTTGGGAGAAAATCCGTTATATACAAAACCGTACTGATTTTCCAGTTTATAATCCTTCTGACCTTTTCTTTCTCCTTTATAATAAATATCCGCCATTCCTGTAGTTTTTCCGTTAAGGAAATATCCGTTCCCTAAGTTATATGAAAAATTTGCGTCCAGTTTAAATTCATGGAAACCCGTTTTTGATACGTAGTAATCCTTTTTTTTATAATTTTTGGGCCTTCGGGAATTTTCGGACTTATATCCGAAATTCAGACCGTAATTTCCCTTTGAAAAAGTATTTCTATATCTGATTTCTCCAAACAGACGGTTTGAAGAAACTTTATCTTCTCTGTCGTTTTTTCCCTGAAACATTCCGTTGTCCTTGTAAAATCCTTCAAAATAATAGGATATTTTTGATTTTGTATCTGTCAGCGTCAGCCATATTAACGGTTTATAATCTGAAGATTTGGAATAATCTCCTGCCGAAAGAACATTTCCGTAATAATAGGATCTGTCCGAAGGATCTTCGGAATCAAGAGTAAATCCTACTGTTTTTCTCCATCTTGAAACTTTTTTACTGTTATTCAGTTTAGCAGCTATACTGTTCAGTATATTGTTTCTGAAAACATCTCCCTTATACTCAAATCCTGCTTCCACTCTGTCGGATTTATATTCTTTTCCTTTTGAATGCCTGTAATTTAAAGTCAGTGACAAATTTTCAGTCAAACCGAAAGCTAAATTTACATTATAGTAAAATATATTTTTCAGGTTTACTGATTTTACTTTATGTTCACTGCTAAGTCCCTGCAGTTTATAATGCTTGAATTTGTTTATGTTCCCTTTTTCGGTTTCAAAGCCTGTACCGAACCCCAGTCTGTAAACTCTGTTCAGAAATATTCCGTTTTTTTCTACATTTATTCCTATGTTCGGCTTGACGGAATTATAACTTTTTTCATTCACAGGAACATTTTTTATTGTTAAATTACTTGCTTTTGCTGAAACTCTCTCCCTCTCTTCATTTATATTCCCCTGAAATATTTTTTTAAAATTAATTCCTGCATATATTGAAACTCTGAACATATTTTTTTCCACAGGAGTATAAATTATTTTTGAACCTGCTCCTAAAACTATTACGGGATAACTGGAATTAAAAGTATAATTTTTATCGTTAATATTGATTTCCCTTTTAACGGAATTATGGGAATATGCAGTTCCTACAGTAGTCAGAAAAGAAAGTCCGCTGTTTAAGGCATAATCATAATAACCTCCGAAATATACGGTATCCGTTTCGGCTTTTCCTCCGTTATTCTTTTTAAAATCCAATGTTCTTTCTGTAGCCCCGAAAATAAATCCGAGCCTATTATTTCTCACTATGTGCTTTTCCCATATTCCTACAATTCCCTTTTCCTTTTTTCCTGCATTTATTACACCTGAAAAATTTCCGGTATCATTTATATGAAATATATCATGAGTTGTGGAATTTAAAGGTCTGTTTCTCATAATGTCTCTTGAAAAAGTTTTTTTCAGGCTTATTTTTTCAAACAGCCCGAAATTTATAAGTGCAGAATCTGCAACATATCCATGGACAACTCCTGAAATCTGGGACAATACATCGTTAAAAACTTTCCTGTCTTTTAACTGCTCCATTTCTCCGATAATTTTATCCAGATCCCCTGATATCCTGCTTTTATTCCTTTCATTTTCCAAATATTGTGCAAATTCACTTAAATTAATGTTTCCACTTACATCCGAATATTTGTTTTTACCGAGAATTACATCATTATTTTCTTTTTTTCTGTAAGTCCATACAAGACTGTCCTGAAATTCGGCCTCACTTCCGTCCACTTTTATTCCGCCTAAATACTCTGAAACCGAAAATTCCTTCCCTTCGCCTTTAAAGGAGAGATTCATCCTTCCTTTGAATATTACTGCATTCCCATTGATATATATAGGAACGCCTTCCTTTTTATTTAAAGTGAGAACCGAATTTTCCAGTGTCAAAGTTCCCGACTGCCCGTTTATATACCCGCCTTTTATTAAATCCGTCTTCATTTTTTCTGTATAATTCTGTGCATTTTTACTGCTTTCCAAAGATATTTCCGAATTTCGGACAAATGAATTTCCGCTTAAGTTCAGTGAATTATATTCTTCAACAGTCAGCCCTTCGGCAACGGCATTTTCAAAAAACAGTGAATCAGCTCCGCTGTTTCCTATGATTTTTCCATTTATAGAAACGGCATTTTTCAATATGACCGTATTATCCGTTAAGGATCTTGAAAATATTGCATTTCCCGATTTATCTCCGATAATTTTCCCTCCGTCATTTATAAAAGCGGCATTTCCGAGCTGCACTCCCGTCGCTTTTTCACCTTTTAATATTATTTCTCCTTTATTTACTGAGATACCGTTTTTATCCGTTTTTATTCCGACACCTTCATTTACATGTATTTTTCCCGTTCCCGAATTTATTCCGAATGAGTTTTCACTCACTGCCATTCCGGAAGAAAGTTTTCCGCTCAGAATTTCTATCTCACCTTTATTTTCGACCGTCCCCATCATTTGAGACACAGCAGCATTGGAAGTATTCCTTTCGTCTCCTCTGTGAATTATTCTTCCCTCATTTATAACGAGGGAATTTCTTCCTGAAGCTTTAATTCCCGAAGTATATTTTTTGCCTTCCACTTCCACCGTTCCTAAGGATATGATTTCCCTGTTGTCATTTGCCTGTATTCCCGTACTTCTCTCTCCTGAAACAAATATATTTCCTTTATTTATTATAATACCGTTATCGGATTTTTTTGTTTCTTTGGATGCAACTATTCCTGTAGCTCCTTCTTCTACAAAAATATTGCCTGTTGCCGTATTTTCAAAATTCGCATTTCCTGCCGCCTGTACTCCGTAGCTTTCTCCTTTAATGTTAATTACCTGATTATTGACTGTTTTTTCCGTAGGAACCGTTGTTCTCTTCAATATATTTATTCCGACAGATTTTCCGTCTACATTTATAATTCCGTTATTTTCAAAGTTTCCTTTGGATATTACTCCTATTCCCGTACTCCCGACGTTTATTTTTCCGAAATTGGCTGCACTTCCTTTTTCGTTATTTATAAATATTCCTTTTGAGTTGTATCCGCTGTAGGGATTTTTTCCCGTTCCGCTCACATTTACCGTTCCATAGTTTTCAAAGGAATTTTTATCTTCGGAGTTTATATTTACTCCTATTGCTTCCGAGCCTGACGTAAGTTTTTCGTTAGAAAATACATTTATCTCTCCTTCATTTCTGAAAAACATTTTATTTTCCAGAGAAACTCCCGTTGCTTTATCTTTTACTTCTATTATTCCGTTCCGAGTCGACAGTATATCGACTTTTTTATTTTTATTCCCCGTTATTCCGACACTCCCTGCCCCTGTAACAGACACTTTTCCGGAATTTTCAAACTTCAAATCGCTAAAATTAAGGAATACACCTTTTGCTTTATCTTTGACGGAAATATTCCCTGCATTTTGTATTTCCGCCGTATTCGTAACATTTATACCTGTTGCTTTCTTTCCTGAAATTTCAAGAATTCCTTCATTCCTGAATTTTCCCTTCTGTATGGAAACTCCTTCAAAATTAAAGTTGCTTTTATTAATTCCTTTTATAATTCCTCGATTTATGCTGAATTCATTAATTAATGTTCCTGAATTTATATTTATAATTTTTCTGTTTTTGTTTCCTGAATATTCAATATTTATGTTTACGGGATTATCCGTATCTTCTTTTCCGAGAAGTACGGCATATTTATTAGGTTGAATACTTATTACCGTATCACTGTTTAAATCTCCCGGAGTTATAATATTTCCCGTTATACGGTAATTTTTTCTCGGGTCCGCATTATTGTTCTGATCAGGATAAAGCGTCGCATATATCTGATTATGCTTTAATATTGTTAAAAGTATAAAAATTATAAGCTTTTTTTTCATTTTAAACTCCTTTTAAGCTTCCCCCTATTTCTTCATAAATCTTATATAAGCCGTTTTCTGGATTTCTTCAGCTCTTTTCAGTCCTATTTCATTTAATCTTTTTATATAATTGTCCCAGTCCTTTTCTATATCTGAAACTCCCATTATCCATTTTTGAGTCATTTCTTCGGTATATGCTCTTAACTGTGTATCTATTTTCAGAAATTCCTTTGCCTCTTCTTTTGTATATTTCAGAATAGGCAAATCATCCTGAATTACATCGGAACTTATGTACATGTCCACACCGTTATTCTGTCCTGACAGTTGTTTTTCGGCTTCTGCGTCTTGGAACATTCCCAATCTGTACTGTGCTCCTGTAGTTCTTATTACTGCCAGAGGATTTTTCCCTTGAGGATCTTTTAATATTTTATCGGTAAATACAGGTTTTCCGTCCACCATTTTATAATCTTCGCCTTCTATACCGAAATTCCATAATCTTCTTCCTTCAGGAGAATACCAGAAATCAAAATATTTTATAAGTTCGACAGGATTTTTTGCAGCAGACGTTATCCCCCAACCACCGATATATGTAGGTCTTGTAAAAACAGTCTTATTATTTCCCTTATATTCAGGAGGCAGAATAGGTGAAAGATCAAATCCAGATATTTTTGAAGCCAGCTTTTCATTATAGGAAGCCGTACTTGCAAACCAGTCATTAGTAAATCCTCCTAAATCGTTTGAAAGCATATAGTCACGGGAATTCATTCCTCTTGTAAATATTTCCTTGTCTATAAGTCCTTCCTTATACCATTTTGCCAGCTGTATCATAGCCTCTTTATATTCCTGACCGGCAGGTCCGAACTGAGGATTTCCCTTATCGTCATACCACACAACTTTAGCTTTGAATATATCCGCCAGTCCCATCATTATTTTTCTTATTACATTTCCTCTCAGGAAAACAGGTATTTCGTCCTTTTTGCCGTTTCCGTTAGGGTCCTTATCTCTGAAAGCTGTAAGTACATTATATAACTCGTCGACTGTTTTAGGTTCCTGAAGATTCAGTTTTTTCAGCCAGTCTTTTCTTATAAAATAACCTTGAGTTGTTTTCAGGTTAAAATAATCGTTATAATTAGGTATCATGTATATATGCCCGTCAGCTGCAACTGCATCCTGTTTATATCTTGGATTTTCCTCCCAGAATTTTTTTATATTGGGAGCATGTTTGTCTATTAAATCTTCAAGGGGTATAAGCCCTCCTTCCATTCCTAAATTCTCAAAATCCGAAACAAGCTCATAAGCTATAATATCAGGCAGTTTCCCTGAAGACAGCATCAAATTAAATCCTTGCACTTCATCACTCTGATTTTTTGAAGCTACACTTACAAGCTTTATATTTGTTTCTTCAAAAGCTTTTTTGAAAACAGGCAGTTCCCCATCTACGGCTTTTCCCTGAAAAATTGCAAATATAGTTACTTCTCTCGGTTTTAATGTTATAAGGTTTCCTGATAATTTCCCTCCTCCTTCAGTTGAGGAAGATTTTTCATTTTTACAGTTTAATAAAGCAAATAAACAGATTAATGCTAAAAACAACACTTTTTTTAATTTCATTTTTAATTCCTCCTGATTTTATTGAATTTTATTTTCTATCCTTTTACAGCTCCTATGGCAACTCCCTTTTTAAAGAATTTCTGGATAAAAGGGTATATGAGCAATATAGGTATCAGTGACAATACTATTACAGCATATATTATAGTTTGAGGTGAAGTCAAACTTTCAGGTGTTATAAGTTGTGTAGCTTCACCTGCAAGATTTTTTTCAACTATCAGTTTTTTTAGAAATACCTGTAACGGTGCTTTCGTATCATCAGTAAGTAGAACCATTGTCCAGAAATATCCGTTCCAACGGGATATTGCATAAAATAATGAAACCGTAGTTATTGCAGATGTGGATAAAGGCAGATATATGTTCGTCATTATTTTAAAGTGGGAAGCTCCGTCTATTCTTGCAGATTCTTCAAGAGATTTCGGAACTGCTTCAAAAAATGTCTTTAAAATTATAACGTTGAATGTATTTATTGCAAATCCGAGAATTATTCCCGCATAACTGTTTATAAGTCCCAAATCCCTGAAATTGAGATATTTCGGTATCATTCCGGGGTCGAACCACATTGTTGCCACTACAAGCATTATTATAGTTTTCCTGAATTTCAGTTCAGGTTTTGATAATACATATGCTCCACTTATTGTAAAAATCATGCTTACTGCCGTTCCTACAACAGTTATGAATATTGAATTTCCGTAAGCCCTCCATATTCCCGGAATTGCTGCGGCACTTTTAAATGCTTCAAAATTAAATCCTTTGGGAAATAATGTGACAGCTCCCGTTTCTATAAAATAAGGTTTACTGAACGAAGCTGAAAACACGTATATTATCGGGTATAAAAACATTACGGCAAAAACAGCAAGTAAAATATAATTTAATGTATAAAATATTTTTTCGTCCATTCCCATTTTTATTTTCATTTCATTCTCCTTTTTTTCCTACTTTTAAATTTGTGCAATATCTTAGTAAGCCTTAAATAATAAATTTTCATATATTTTATTGTTTTTATAAATCATGTAAATATACTGAATTCTCCATTTTCAAAAAATATATTACTTACAGCTGCGACTTATTCCGACTTATAAAGTATCATCATTCTATTTATTTTATTTTCTTCAGTCAACACTGTCTTATACGGGTAATATCCGCATATACTGTTTATGCAAATTTTCTATGTTATTACCATAAACTTGAACTTGATACTTTCTTACTCCATTTATTTGCACTGTATACAAGTATAAATCCTACCAACGCATTAAACAGACCTACTGCGGTTGCAAGACCGAAATCCTGTTGCAACATTCCCGTTCTGTATACATATGTACTTATGACATCCGCTGTAGAATAAGTGGCAGGCTGATAAAGAAGCAGAACAGTTTCAAAAGCTACGTTCAGCATGCTTCCTACTTTTAAGACTAACATTATGACAATAGTGGGGATTATTCCCGGTATTGTTATATATCTTAGTTGTTTAAATTTATCCGCTCCGTCGATTTTAGCCGCTTCATAAAGCTGTTCATCTATAGTCGTAAGGGCTGCCAAATATATGACTGCATTAAATCCCGTATTTTTCCATATGTTCAATCCTGTAAATATGCCTCTGAAATATTCCGGCTTGGATAGAAAATATACTTTTTCCGTTCCTAATTTTTCAAGTAAAAAGTTTATTACTCCCGTACTCGGTGATAAAATATTTATTGTAATTCCGGCTGCAACAACTATTGCTATAAAATAAGGTATGAAAGAAGCCGTTTGAACAAAAGATTTAAACAGTTTATTTTTTACTTCATTTAACATTAATGCCATTATAATTGCAAAAGGAAACTCCAGGAACAAACTGTACAGATTTATCATCAGAGTGTTTTTCAACGTCACATAAAAATATGGACTTGTCAGAAACTCCGTAAAGTTTTTAAATCCTACCCAATCACTTCCTGAAATCCCTTTAAACAAGCTATAATCTTTAAAAGCAATTAACAGTCCGTACATAGGTTTATACATAAATACTGCATACCATAAAATAAAAGGCAATAATAACAAATATAATGAAATCTGGTCTTTATTAAACTTTGAAGTTTTTCTTTTTGCCTTCATTTTTCCTCCTTAAACATAATTAGTTAAGTTTGATTTATAAATTATGTGAGTTTATTATCTAAATTTTTTTAATTTATATTAATAAATCCGCCTAAAGTCGGATCCTTTATTTATTGAAATATCTATCATTCGCATATCTCGGACCGACTTTAAGATCGTTTTTCCATGTATAAGTAACCGTAATTATCAGAAATATAAATTTTTTTAATTTTTCTAATTTTATTAAGTTTATTTCAATTCTGACATTTTTACAGCATCCATATCGTTAAATTCCTGATTTTCTCCCGCCATTCCCCATATGAATGTATAACTGCTCGTTCCCGCTCCTGAATGTATAGACCATGAAGGTGAAATTACACCCTGTTCATTTTTTACTACAAGGTGCCGTGTTTCCTCAGGTTCTCCCATAAAATGGAATACTCTTGTATCTTCTGTCATATTAAAATAGAAATATACTTCCATTCTTCTTTCATGAGTATGACAAGGCATCGTATTCCATACATTTCCCGGCTCAAGTACAGTCATTCCCATTAAAAGTTGGCATGACTGACATACAGCAGGATGTACAAACTGATATATCGTTCTTGAATTTGAATTTTCCAGACTTCCCAACTTTACAGGCTTTGCTTTTTCTATATCTATTTTCACATCAGGATACTTTTTGTGTGCGGGAGCTGAATTTATATAATATTTTGCAGGATTTTCAGAATCGTCGGATATAAATTTTAACTCTCTCGTTTCCATTCCTATATACAATCCGTCACGTGAATTCATTACATATTCTATTCCATCAGCTATTATTTTTCCTTTTCCTCCTACATTTATAACCCCAAGTTCTCTCCTCTCAAGGAAATATTCTGTTCCTAATTCTTTTGTTATTCCCAGTTCTACAGTTTTATTCACAGGCATTATCCCCCCTGCTATAATTCTGTCCACATGAGAGTAAGTAAGGGTCACTTCGTTTGCTACAAATATTGTTTCTATTAAATAATTCTCCCTTAATTTCTCTGTTATATAATGTTTTGAATCTTCCGGATGATTTGCATATCTTGTGTCTATCTTCATTTTTCGTCTTTCCTCCTATTATTTTTTTATTCTATTCTAAATTTATTTTATATAATTTTTATACAATCTGTGATTTATCTTGACAGCCATGCACCATCTACTGTCAAGGTATGTCCATTTACATAATCTGAAGCCTTACTTGCTAAAAATATCACGGCTCCCATTAAATCAGACGGCTCTCCCCATCTTCCCGCAGGTATTCTTCCAAGTATTTCTTTATTTCTCTGTTCATCTTTTCTTATCGGTTCGGTATTTTCAGTTTTTATATATCCCGGAGCTATGGCATTTATCTGTATGTTCTTATCAGCAAGTTCATTAGCAAATGCCCTTGTCAATCCTACAACTCCGTGTTTACTTACAGTATAGGGAGGAACAAACTTTCCTCCCTGAAAAGATAACATCGAAGCTATATTTATTATCTTTCCGCTTCCCTGACTTACCATTATTTTTGCTGTTTCTCTTCCAAGATGATACACAACATTTAAGTTTATATCCATTACTGCATACCAATCTTCATCTTCATATTCAAGTAAAGGAGCTCTTCTTATAGTTCCTGCATTATTTACAAGAATATCTATTTTACCGAATTTCCTCATACATGTTTCTATTATTTCCTGTCTGCATTTGGCAACAGTTAAATCTCCTGTTACAAATTCAACTCTCCTTCCTGTTTTTTCAATAATTTTTTTTATTTCTTCACAATTTTTATCATAAGCTGATATTACCAAGTCTGCTCCTGCTTTTGCCAGAGCTTCGGAATATGCGGCTCCTATCCCTGTGTTCCCTCCGGTTACTATGGCAACTTTATTTTCCAGAGAGAAATATGTTTTTAAAAATTCATTCATCTTTTACCTCCATTTTTTAAATTTCACTTATTCTATAGTTGAAGTATATCCTGACTATTTAATTTGTAAATCCTCAATTTTATATATACATTTTTCTATTTCTGATGTCTAACTCTTATTTTTCAATATATATAATGTATTTTCTTAAAAAATTCGAAACATTTTTTCGTCTATTTTCATTTTAGAATTTTATCTTTTTATACTTTATTTAATGTTTTTACAGTACAGTTTATATAATTATTTTTTATTTATCTAACTATTTTATTTCCTTAAATTATAAAAATTATTTATTTTGTTTCAGAATCTATTAAGCCTTCTTATTCTATATACAATATTATTTTTAATACCTTGTATTTTAATTTAACTATATTTATCCTGTAATTTTTTCATCCAAAATATATTCATATTTCTATATCCTTTTTTCCACAAGTCCTTTTATCAGACTTTATAAAATAGAAATATAAAATTATTATCTGATTTGAAATCCCCAAAAATAAGGTCTAATCATTCAAAACCGATAAAATTAATCAAATTTAAAAAAACTATATGAAGAAATATCGTTTTTCAATATTCATATATAGCTATATCCACATTTTATTATTTAAAAAAATATGATATAATTAAAATAAAAAAATATATAATATAAGGAGTATTTATGTTTCTAAAAAAGACAGAAAGACTGGCGTTAGTTGATTTTGAAAACAGGCATATAAATTATACAGAACTGATACAGAATGTCAGGTATTATTCAGAAAATATAATTGAATTGGAAGCTGGAAAATTTGCAATGATTCTAATGGAAAATCGTACTGAATGGATATACAGTTTTTTTGCAATATGGGATAAGAAATCCGCCCCTATCACAATAGATTCAGCCAGTAATCCCAAAGAAATTTTATATGTTCTTGAAGATTCAAATCCTGAATTGATTATCTGTTCCGACGAAACTGAAAAAAATGTATTGGAAGCCGTTTCAAAATACAATTTAAAAGATAGAATAAAAATAATAAATGTTGACAAAAATGCTATTAAAAATGAAAAACTTGAAATTATAAAAAACAGCGATTTTGAATTGAAAAATCCTGATAACGAAGATGTAGCAGTAATGCTTTATACATCAGGAACCACAGGACAGCCTAAAGGAGTAATGCTCACATATAAAAATCTGAATTCTGAAATGGATGGAATATTTGCAAAAAATATATTTACGTGTGAAGATCAGATACTGGCTCTACTACCATTTCATCATATTCTTCCCTTAACGGCAACAGTACTCCTTATGTTAAGAGAACAGACATCCATCATATTTGTAGAAAAAATAGCAAGTAAGGAAATCTTGGAAACACTGAGTAGAAATAGAGTAACCGCTCTCATCGGAGTGCCTAGAGTCTTTAAACTTTTTTATGACGGAATAAAACAGCAAATAGATGCTAAATTTATTACAAGACTTATATACAAAATTATGAGTAAAACAAAATCTATGAAACTTAAAAGAAAAGTATTCAAAAAAGTTCATGATAAATTTGGTGGACATCTTGATTTTATAGTTTCAGGGGGAGCTAAACTGGATCCTGAAATAGCTGAATTTTACGAGACTTTAGGAATATACTCTCTTGAAGGATATGGTCTAACTGAAACTTCACCTGTAATAGCTGTAAATACCCAAAAAGAAAGAAAAATAGGAACTGTAGGAAAAAAACTGGAAAATATAGAAGTAAAACTGGTAGAAGAAGAATTATGGGTAAAAGGGCCCATAGTTATGAAAGGATACTACAACAAACCTGACAAGACAGCTGAAGTAATGACGGATGACGGATGGTTTAAAACGGGTGATCTTGCTTCAATTGATGAAGAGGGATACATTACAATACGTGGTAGAAAAAACAGTATGATTGTCCTTTCAAACGGAAAAAACATTGATCCTGAAACAATTGAAAACAAAGTTATATCAAAAAGCAATTATTTAATAAAGGAAATAGGTGTATTCGGTCATAATGACAAAATTTCCGCAATTATCGTACCTGAACTTTTGGAATTCAGAAAAAAAGGAATTACAAATATAAATGCTTATATTAAAAACATAATAGAAGACTATAACCTGACGGTTCATAATTATGAAAAAATACTTGACTATAAACTTTATGAAGAAGAATTGCCAAAAACAAGAGTAGGAAAAATCAGAAGATTCATGCTCCCTAATTTATACGAAAAAAAGACTACGGAAAAGAAAAAAGTTGAAGAACCTGATACTGAAACATACAAAATATTAAAAGCTTATGTGAAAAAATTGAAAGGAGTAGAGCCTCTCCCTGAAGAAAATCTTGAGTTGGAAATAGGTATGGACTCATTGGATGTTGTCGAAATGTTTGCATATATAGAAAACAGTTTTGGAATTACTCTGAATGAAGAACAGTTTTCAGAAATGCCGAATTTAAAAACATTATCTGAATATATAAATGAGAAAGCGACTAAAATGGAAGATGCCGAAGTCGACTGGAAAAAAATCATTGAAAAAGCTCCACAAATCGAAGAAAGAAACAGATGGGTTACTAAAGTTCTTAGACCTTTATTAGACTTGATTTTAAAAATATATTTCAGATTGAAAAGGGTAAACAGAGATAAAATTACAAGCAGACAACAGATATTTGTATCAAACCATCAAAGTTTTATTGACTCTCTTGTACTTGGAAGTCTATTACCTCATAAGATACTTTATAACACAATGTTTTTAGCCATAGACTGGTATTTCAAAAAAGGAATTATGAAACTTCTTGTAACTAATGGAAATGTTGTTTTGATTGATATAAATAAAAATATAAAGAAAAGTGTGGAAGAAATAGCAGCTCATATAAAAGCAGGAAAAAATGTCCTTATATTCCCTGAAGGAGCAAGAACAAAAGACGGTAAAGTTGGAAAATTTAAAAAAGTATTTGCAATAATAGCAAAAGAACTTGATGTGGATATACAATGTTTAGGTATAAAAGGAGCTTACGAAGCTTATTCAAGATATATGAAGTTCCCTAAACCTAAGAAAATTGAAGTGGCCGCATTGGAAAGGTTTAAACCTGAAGGTACGTATGAGGAAATAGTTGAAAAAGCTGAAAATATAATACGTGAATACGTAGAAAATAATAAATAAATTTAAATTTCATAATACAAATAAAATTTAATTAAAAATTAACTTGAATTTTCCGAAAAAATTTTATAAAATGATTAGGTGCTTAGGAGAAATTAATTATTAATAAATCAGCACCTAATCATAAAATTTTAAAAAAAGTCCTTGACAAATTTGTAGAAAAAATATATAATCTACTTTGTCAGTGTGATTGAGGATTATGCCTTGGTGGCGAAATCGGTAGACGCACAGGACTTAAAATCCTGTGGTAATTATTACCGTGCCGGTTCAAGTCCGGCCCGAGGCACCACTTGATTTTTAAAAATTGCAATCATAACTATGCGGGAGTAACTCAGTTGGTAGAGTGTCAGCCTTCCAAGCTGAATGTCGCGAGTTCGACCCTCGTCTCCCGCTCCATTATGAGCCATTAGCTCAGTCGGTAGAGCACATGACTTTTAATCATGGTGTCACTGGTTCGATTCCAGTATGGCTCACCATTTACAACATAATATTATGGTGTGTGCCTGTAGCTCAGTTGGATAGAGCAACGGCCTTCTAAGCCGTGGGTCAGGAGTTCGAATCTCTTCAGGCACGCCATTAAGGATCCATAGCTCAGCTGGTTAGAGCACTCGGCTCATAACCGAGTGGTCGCTGGTTCAAGTCCAGCTGGATCCACCATTATGCGCCCTTCGTCTAGTGGTTAGGACATCGGGTTTTCATCCCGGCAACAGGAGTTCGATCCTCCTAGGGCGTACCACTGTTACTACCATAATTAAAAGTTGTGGTATTTTTTTTGAAGATAATTTATGCCCAGATAGCTCAGTCGGTAGAGCAAGGGACTGAAAATCCCTGTGTCCGTGGTTCGATTCCGCGTCTGGGCACCATCAAATAAACTAAAAACTTACATATATGTGCAATCCTATAAAATCAAGGATTGCACTTTTTTCTTTTATTTACAGTATTTTAAAAGTAACTGTAATTTATTTATATTCAAATAAATTTACTATTATTTAAATATATTTGATAACATACTAACAATTTAATAATGATTTAATATTAATGTTTAAATATTAATAAATTAAATCTCAATGTCAAGAGCAAAGTCGAAAAATTTCGTACTCATAAGATATTCTTTTTATTAATTTTATTTTGTTATTTTTGCCTTTTATAAATTTATTATTTACATTATATTTTATATATTCTTTATTTTTTTTAATATTAAGTTAAAAACCTAAAAATTTTTACTTCTAACAAAAAAATTTAAAAATAAAAAAATGATATACCTTTTAAATAACTGTACATACCCGATTATAAATATAATTACTTGAAATTTCAAAAAGTACATCATTTTTTGTTATTATTATTTTTAATATCCCCTTATCTTATTACATCATATGAATCAGTATTTATAATTTTTAAAATATCTTCTTTTTTAAACTCCGACACATCTCCATATATCGTATGTTTCAACACTCCCGAACCTATTCCGAAGTTTATCATTTCTTCCATTTGGTTCCCTGATAAATATGAATATATTACACCTGAAGTAAAAGCATCTCCCGTTCCCACTCTGTCCTTTATTTCCACTATATATTCTTTTCCTTTTACAATATTTTCCCCGTTCGTTATTATTCCCGAATAAATATTCCTGTTCGAACTTAACGGTTTCCTTATTGAAGAAATTATATATTTAAAATTATATATTTTATATACTTTTTTATATAATTTTTGATAATATTCTTTATAAGTCTCCGTATCATTATATAAATTATGTTCTATCCCGAAAATTTTAACAAAATCCAAATAACTTGCAAATAATACATCTACATTATTTATAATTTCTTTGTACCTTCTTGAAGCCTCTTCCAAAGAAATCAGTTTTGACCTGTAATTACAGTCAAATACAACTTCTTTTTTCAGTTTTTTTGCTATTTTTATCATTCTTTTTGACAGTTCAAATGATTTTTCACTTACTGACAATGTTATACCACTTAAAAACAGTACATCATACTTTGATAATATTTTTTCCATTTTTTCATCAGTCATTTCCATTTCGGAAAATGCCGAATATCTTCTATCATATGTTACTACTGACGGTCGTAATGAATATCCGTTTTCAAGAAAATATATTCCTATTCTTTCTCCGCCTATCTCTATATCATCAGTATCCACACCGTATTGCTTCAAGTATTTTATACCTTTATGACCTAAGGCATTATCAGGTACTTTAGTTATATATCCCGACTTTATTCCAAAATTTGATAATGCTATGGAAATATTAAGCTCAGCTCCTCCATAAAATATTTCAAATACATCCGTATTTGACTGAATTATCATTTTATGCTCCTGTGGAGATAATCTGAGTAATATTTCTCCAAATGATAAAACTTTTTTCATAATTCTAAACTTCCTTTATTTTTAATAAATATTCTTCTGCTGTTTTAACTATATCTTCTTTAGTTCCCTTTACAAGATTTCCTCCTATGCCTACTGCCAAAGCACCTGCTTTCAGCCACTCATTTATATTTTCCGTATTCACTCCTCCGGTTACCATAAAGTTTACTTTAGGAATAGGAGCTTTTAATGATTTTATATAGCTGAAATCAAAATTATTTCCCGGAAACAGTTTAATCAAATCACATCCTGCCTCCAATGCCTGAATTACCTCATTTACAGTTTGGCAACCCGGAATATATGGGATTTGGTATCTATTACATAATATAGCGACTTCTTTACTGAAATTCGGTCCCACAATAAATTTTGCTCCTGCAGATATAGCTGTTTTTGCAGTTTCAGAATCAAGTACTGTTCCCGCACCTACAATTATATCACTATCTTCAGAAAAATGTGATATTATTTTTGAAGCAACTTTTATCGTATAAGTAACTTCCATAGTTTTTATTCCACCCTCTTTACAGGCTTCAACTACTGAAATAACTTCACTTTCAGAATCTCCCCTGATTACAGCTACTATTTTTTCATTTACAAGTTTTTCCAAAGTTGTATATTTTTTAAATATATCCATTTTTTCAAATCCTCCTAAAATTAAAATCCGAAATATTCTTTTGCATTGTTATAACATATATCTTTTACTATTTCCCCTACAAAACCAATATCGTCAGGATATTGTCCGCTTTCTATAAGATTTCCCAGTTTATTACACAATATTCTTCTAAAATATTCATGTCTCGGGAAAGATAAAAGACTTCTTGAATCTGTAAGCATTCCTATAAATCTGGATAGCATACCTATCTGTGCCAGAGATTCCATCTGCTTTTCCATTCCGTCTTTTTGATCGTTGAACCACCAACCTGTTCCAAACTGTATTTTCCCGGGAGTTTTTCCATCCTGAAAATTTCCTGCCATGGAAGACATTACATCATTATCTTTGGCATTGACATTATACAATATTGTTTTAGGCAGCTTATCTATTTTATCAAGGGAATCAAGGAATTTCGACAAATCATAGGCGATATTCAAGTCATTTATTGAATCATATCCCGCATCAGGACCCAATTTTTCAAATCCTCTTGTAGAATTATTTCTTAAAGGACCTATATGTAGCTGCATTACAAGGTTTCTTTTATTATACTCTTTTCCCAAAATATTTAAAAGATTTCCTTTATATTTTCTAAGCTCTTCTTTGGAAAGCTTTTCTCCATTAAGCCCTTTTATAAAAATCTCTTCAACTTCACTTTCAAAAGCATCAGCATAAAGCATTTCATCAAGTCCGTGATCCGTGACTTTACATCCCGCTTCACAGAAATAATCCAACCTTTCAATTAACGCATTTTTTAGTAAAGAATAACTTTCCAGTTTATAACCGACTATTTTGCCTAAATCATTTATATACGAAGCAAATCCGTCTTTTTCAATATGAAGTGCTTTGTCAGGTCTGTAAGACGGAAGGACTTTCACTTCAAATTCATCTTTGAGAGCTTTATGATAAGCTAAATCATCTTTAGGATCATCTGTTGTACATAATACATGAACATTACTTTTTCTTATGAGATTTCTTGCACTGAAATCATCTTTTTTCAAAAGTTCGTTACATCTTTGAAATATAAAGTCTGCACTTTTCGGAGATAAAATTTCTTCTATTCCGAATATTCGTCTCAATTCGAGGTGTGTCCAGTGAAATATAGGATTCCCCAAAGTATAGGGAACTGTTTTTGCCCATTTATCAAACTTTTCTTTCGGACTTTTATTTCCTGTTATATATTCTTCAGTAACTCCATTTACTCTCAGCATCCTCCATTTATAATGGTCAAATGCTAGCCATGCTTCAGTTATACTCGAAAATTTCTTATCTTCATATATTTCTTTGACACTAAGGTGATTATGATAATCTATTATAGGTATATTTTCAGCATATTCATGGTAAAGTCTTTTAGCTGTTTCAGTTTCCAGTAAAAAATCATTATCTAAAAATTTTTTCATTTTTTATCACTTCTTTCGATATTGGGTATATTTTTTATTTTCTACTTTTTTTAAAACATATTTTCATACCCCATTTTTTTCAAATTTCGGGCTGAAAGTTCAAGAGACACAAAAGGGTCAATTCCATATGTATCATCTTGTTCTACAAATAAATATTCTGTTCCTGCTTTTACTGCTTCTGTTATTATTTCGGAAAAATCCAAAGTTCCCTCTCCAACTTCGGCAAATTGTATACTTCCTACAAAAGCACTCATAAATTCTTCAACTTTTCCCTCTTTTAGATAATCCAATGCTTTTGTATTAAACTTTCCTACTTTGTAATCTTTTAAATGTACAAGAGCTGCTTTTCCTTCATATTTCTTCAATATATCCGTAGGATTCAGCCCTCCTCTGTAAATCCAGTGTACATCCAATTCAAATCCTATTTTATCAGCACTTTCTCTTATAATATCCAAGATAAATTTCCCTTCATATTTCTCAAATTCTATATGGTGATTATGATAATAAAGTTTTATACCGTATTCAAGAAGCTTTCCGGCAATTTTATTCATTTTAAAACTGAATTCCTTTATTTTTTCTATATTTCCCATACAGTGAAAAGGTAATATTCCTATTCTTAAATAATTACAATCTAATGTTTTGCAATCATTGACTATTTTATCAAAATTATCGGTAAGATTTTCCTGATTCAATCCCTGTACTCCCTCTAGTGCCGCACTCATTGCCGCTATTTTTATGTTAAAATCTTCCGAAGCTCTTTTTATTTCTCTAATATTTTCTTTAGTCATAGGAATTTGAGATAATTCAATATAGGAATAACCCAGTTCTGAAACTTTCTTCATTGTTTCATAAGCTCCGAGCTCCTTAAATTTTTCTTTAATCGTCATTGCCTGTACACCTATTTTAGTCATAAATATAACCTCCTACTTTATTATCTTTCCTGAAGATTTTTTTATCATTTCTATCATTTTCATTGACGGAACAGCATCTTTTACATGAATATAGTCATCACTTCCTGTTTCAAGACATTTATAAAATTTTTGTATTAATTTTTCGTGACTTGCTCCATAATAAAACTTTGTTCCTTCAAGTTTATCATCTTCAGCTAATATTTTTTTATATCCATTTTTTTCAGAAATTGTAAGAATACTGTCTTTTATTGTAAATTTTGCCTTTTCAGTTATTACTTGAAGCTCGACACTTGAATTTTCCGAATATGTTACTGTAGCAAAATAAATTCCTTCTATTCCGTTTTCAAATTTTATTTTTGCCAGTGCCGTATCTTCTATTTCAAATTCACTGTCATGATCCTCTAGATTTACTGTTACACCCTTTATATTTTTAATTTTTCCTCCTATAAGCTGCATTAAATCTAAAGTATGAATAGTCTGATTTATCATAACTCCGCCTCCCGAATACTCCATCTTTTTCCTCCATGGCTTTAAATTATAATATTCATCAGTTCTGTTCCATGTGACAATGCCTTTTATTCCTTTGACTTTTCCGTAACTTCCCGATTTTATAAATTCCATCATTTTTTCAAATGTTCTATTCAATCTATTTTGTAAACATACGCATATTTTTATATGAGGATTTTTTTCTTCTATTTCTAAAAGTTTATTTGTCTGGAAGACATCTATTCCCACAGGCTTTTCAAGAAATACATTAATTTCCTTTTCGATCGCTTCTTTAGCTACTTTATAATGTAAATAATGGGGTAAACAGATATGTACACAGTCAGGATTTTCTTTTTCGAGCATTTCTCTATAATCACTGTAAAACTTATAGTCGGGATATTTTCTTTTCAATGTTCCGTCAATATCACACATTGCCGAAATTCTTATATTTCCAAGTTTTTTCAGTGCATTAATATGTATGCTTGAAATATCTCCCAACCCGATAACACAGACTTTTTTCATAAAATTTCTCCTTACATATATTTTTTACTGCTTCTCTTCGTATTTTCCCTCTTTTCTTATCCTGTTATTAAGTAAATCGAGATATTCCCTTTCATTCAGCTCATAATTCACTTCTTTTCCCAGCCAAGCTGATAAATGCATAGCATTTGCAAGTCTTACTCCGTTAATTCCTTCTCTGCCTGCTGCCAGTAAGGGATCTCCGTTTAAAATATGAGCTGCAAAATTTTCAAGAACATTTATATGCTGCTCTCCGTGACGAGAATCAAATTCTAATACTTCTTCATCATACATTTCCTCAGGATCTAGCTGTCCTTTGAAAAGCTTTATCACATCTTCCATACTCATATCGTTACTTAGAATTTCTTCATCTTTTTTAAGAGTTTTTATTGTCAGCTTTTTACTGTTCTCTACTATAATTTTTCCTTTATCTCCTAAAATTTCAAAATAATCCGTTCCCAAAATATCATGAGTACATGTTATAAAACTTCCTGTCACTCCATTTCCAAAGTCTACGAGGGCATTTACTTCATCTTCCACGACTATATCCCTTTTAAACCCAAATGCCATTTTTGCAAAAACTTTTTTAGGTTTTCCACATATCCATTGCCATAAATCCAATTGATGAGGTGCCTGATTTACAAGTACTCCTCCTCCTTCACCACCCCATGTAGCTCTCCATTCAGACTGGTTATAATATCCTTGAGGACGCCACCATGTAGTAATTATCCAGACTGTTCTTCTCATATTTCCTATGACTTTATTATCCATCAGTTCTTTTACTTTTCTATATAAAGGATTTGTTCTCTGATTGAAAAATATGGCGAAAGTTACGTCAGGATGTTCCTCTGAAACTTTAATAAGTCTTTTTACATCTTTAGTATACACTCCTGCAGGTTTTTCTCCTAACAGATGTATGCCTCTTTTTATAGCTTCTATACCCATTTCACAATGAAAATAATGAGGAACCGTAGTTACTATGGCATCTACAAGACCACTGTCAAGCATGTCTTTATAATTTTTAAAAAACTTTATATCAGGAAAACTTTCCTTTACTTTTTTTTCTTTTTCAATATCTATATCACATACTGCAGTCAGTTTAAGATTTTCGGAAAGTTTTTTTTCTTTAAAGAAACTTGCATACAATCCTCCTTCGGCTCCATAGCCTATTATTCCTAATCTGATTTTTTTCATATATTAATCAACTCCCAATTCATTTAATATTTTTATTAATGCTCTGTATTGTAATATGTACCCTTCTTCTCCCGTCAATTTTTTTTCATTTTTTATAATTTCATCGATATTTCCCAATTCGAGATTTTTCAATCCCTCAAATTGGGCAAGATGAGGTTCAAGGGTTAAAAACCCCTTATAACTTCTTTTTAAAATAATATCAGATAAAATTTCCTTTATTTTCCCCTCTCCCGTTCCACAGACTACATTTTGGCCGTCTTCATAATTTGCATCTTTTATATGAATATACACAATATCGTCTTTTAAAAGTTCATATGCTTTTAATGTATCTTCTCCACACTGAATAAAATTTGCAAAGTCAAATGCTATTTTAAAACTTGGGGAATTTACTTCAATTATTATTTCTTTACATCTTTGAAAAGTATCTCCATAAATATCTTTTTCATTTTCATGAATAAGTATTATTCCTTCATTTTCAGCTATTTGTGCAAATTTTTTCAACTTTTTAATAACGTTTTCCTTGTATTTTTTATGCTCCCCGTTTTTTATGTAAAAACTGAAAATTCTTATATATTCCGTCTTTGTCAGTTTAGCTATACGGCAAAGTTCTTTAAGTATTTTCAGCTGATTTTCATAACTTCTCTCATCATCAATAAATATTTTTCCTATAGGCGAACCTAAAGACGATACTTTTATGTTGTTTTTTTTCAGTTTTGGAAATATTTTTTCCTTAAATTCTTCAAATGAATATTCTCCTATATTTTTTCCGTCTATATTTCTGAGAGAAATATAGCTCATACTATTTTCCTTTACAACTTTTATTTGTTTATCAAGTTCAGCTGAAATTTCATCAGAAAATCCCGATATAAATATTTCGCTGTTAATTTTTTTCATTTTATCACACTCCCGAATATGCTGAAAATCCTCCATCTACAGGTATTATAACTCCATTTACGAAACTTGCCGCTTCTTCATTTATAAGAAAAAATAATACACCGAGTAATTCCTCTTCTTTTCCGAATCTTTTCATAGGAGTATTTCTTAAAATTTTTTCGGCTCTTTCTTTAGGTGTCCCATCGTCATTAAATAAAAGTTTTTCATTTTGTTTACTTACAAAAAATCCCGGTGCTATAGCATTACATCTTATTCCTACATTGCTGAAATGAACTGCAAGCCATTGTGTAAAATTGCTGATGGCAGCTTTAGCTCCGCTATATGCAGGAATTTTTGTGAGAGGTGTATAAGCATTCATACTTGAAATATTTACTATATTTGCACCTTTTCTGCCTATCATATCCTGAGCGAAAACCTGTACGGGAAGCAATGTTCCCATATAATTCAGATTAAATACAAATTCCACTCCCTCTTTGTCCAAATCAAAAAATGTTTTCACTTTACCTGAATCTTCAGGTTTAAATATTTCGTTATCGGTTGTAGCTTTAGGATTGTTACCTCCTGCTCCGTTTATTAAAATATCACATTTTCCAAGTTCATTATTTATTTTTTCTCTCACTTTTTCTATACTTTCTTTATTCAGTACATCACATTTATAACCTTCGGCAACACCTTTTTCACTTTTTATTTCTTCTGCATATTTTTTGACAATCTCTTCATTTATGTCAAGAAGAGCAACTTTTGCTCCTGTTTTTGAAAGGGCTTTGGCAAACATACTGCATAAAACTCCCCCTGCTCCTGTTATTACTATTACTTTGTCTTTCATATTCATTTCAAAAGGTATTTTCATATAGATATTTCACTTCCTTTATATTTTTTCTGTGAAACCTCATTTCCACCTTCACATTTTTGATATTAACGTAAAAATTCTTAATCTTAAAAATATTTATTATATTCAAGAAACAGTAAACTTTCTTTACTGAAACAACTTCTTTTTCCAACAACATAATTTATATTTTTTTTATAAAATTTTGAATGTCGAAAATTTTATTTGTATTTCAAGTTTATACTTTTATTATTATTACAGCTTAATTATATTTTTAATTAAAGCTGTTTCTTTCATTTTTCTTTAATCTTCAATATTTAAATTTTACAGCCTGAAAAATATTTAAAGTAAACATTGTAAAAATATCTTTTTTTGTTTTTACAACAAATGAGTATTTTTGCATAACTATAAAATTTGAGTTCAATTATTTTTTGGCTCAACTTTTTTTACTGAAAAGAAAGAGTTCTTTAAAATTTTTTCAATGTTTCCCAGATGCCGGTCATATACATTGCACCTAATGCTCTGTCATACAGTCCATATCCCGGTTTTCCTATTTCTCCCCATATCATTCTTCCATGATCGGGTCTTATATATCCGTTAAATCCAGTTTCATAGTATGCTTTCAATATTTCCGCTACATCAAGGCTTCCATACGGAGAATAATGGGCACTTTCTTCAAAGCTGCCGTCTTCAAGTATTTTTACATTTCTTATATGTGCAAAATGTATTCTTCCCATACTACTGTATTTTTTCACCATCTTCACAAAATCATTTTTTCTGCTACATCCTAAACTTCCGCTACATAAAGTTAATCCATTGTGGGAATCATCATATAACTTTAAAAATCTATCCAGACTTTCTTCATCTTTTATTATTCTCGGTATTCCGAATATCGACCAAGGCGGATCATCTGGATGTATGCCCATGTCTATATCACATTCTATAGCTACAGGAATAATTTTCTCAAGAAAATATTTTAAATTATCCCAAAGCCCCTCTTCTCCGAGTTTTTTATAAGCTTCTATTAGTTCTTTCATTTCTTCAGAAGTATAAGATGAATCCCAACCCGGTAATTCAAGCTTTGTAGGATCAAGTTTATCTATATGTTCCTTATAATAAACTAAGGCATTTGAACCATCAGCAAGTTCTTTATCCAACTGACTTCTTGTCCAGTCAAAGACAGGCATAAAATTGTAACATATTACTTTTACTCCTGCTTTTGAAAGTCTTCTTATATTCTCTTTATAATTTTCAATATAAGTTTTATAATTACCTCTTCTCAGTTTTATGTCTTCATGTACAGGAACACTTTCAATTACTTCCATTTTCATTCCGTGCTTTTCTATTTCCTTTTTCAAATCAAGAATGTCTTTTTCAGGCCACACTTCTCCCGGCGGTACACTGTAAACTGCAGTAACTATTCCATACATATTAGGTATCTGACGAATTTTTTCAAGAGTTACTAGATCGTCTTTTCCATACCATCTGAAAGTCATTTTCATAAAATTTCCTCCCTGTCATTTTCATATTATAAATTACTTTTATCTTTTAGTTTCCCACTTATTACACCATACATTTTCATTATATTTCCCTTTAAAATCCGATTTTCCTGTAATCTTTTCTATGGTCTGCTTTATTATTTCCCTTGTATTGTTGTAAGCATTTATATATGTTTTTACCATAGGTACATCTGTCAGATGGGTAGTATAATTTAATGATACAAACACTGTAGGTACTTCCCATACGAACCAGGGAATTTCATTTGACATGGCACACGACCATCTTATACGATAATTATTTTCCACAGCATAACCTCTTATATCGGAAAATACAAATGCTGCATCATATTTTTTCCTGTATTCTTCTATTTTTCCTTTTTCTCTTATTCCTCTTTCATTGAGTTCCACTTCAAATCCAGCTTTTTCAAGTTCTTCTATTATTACTGAAGCTGTTGTATTTTTTTCAGCCTTATAAACACTTTTTTCCTCATTTGTCAGGACATAAAGCTTTATCCTTTTATGTGTTTCAGGATTAATAGGCAATTCTCCCAGTGTATTTTTGACAAGAGTTATCCCTAAATCCGCTGCCTCAGCAGCCATTTTTTTATGTTCTTCACAGCCTATTATACTTAAATTTTCTTTTTTAGGCAGTAGATCATTATTTTTCTTTTTTTCATGAAGTCCGATAGCGGCTTTAAGTCCCAAAATTCTTCTAAGAGCATCGATAAGTCTTTCTTCTGTTATAATCCCGCTTTTATATCCGTCCATCATATATTTAAAATCTTCATCCATATCATTAAAAAATAGAAACATATCACAACCTGCCTGTATTGCTCTTGGAACATAATCTTTTCTTCTCATTGCGGCTGTCATTCCAAGCATATGTGATGCATCGGTAATTACGAGACCGTTAAAATTCAATTGCTTTTTCAATAGTTCCGTTATAAGTTCAGGAGCTAAAGTAGCAGGCATAATTTCTTCATACTTTATTTCAGGAACAAGTTTTTTTGAGTATTCAGGAAGTGCTATATGTCCTGCCATAATTGCCATTATTCCATCATCAATCATTGTTTTATAGACTTTCCCGAAAGTCTTGTCCCATTCATCTATCGATAATTCATTTACTCCAAGTACAAGGTGCTGGTCTCTTTCCTCGGTACCATCTCCCGGAAAATGTTTGATTGTGGAGACTATATTACTTTGTCTTAATCCTTTTACATAACTTCTTATATGTTTCAGGACTGTATCTGCATTTGTACCGTAAGATCTGGTGTTTACTATAGTGTTTCTCCAATTCATTACAATATCCGAACATGGATCAAAATTCCAGTTACAGCCGATTGCAGTAGCTTCCTTTCCGCTTACAAGTCCTGCGTTATAGGAAACCTGTTCTGAATCTGTTGCTTCACACTGGGCTGCTGTTGCAATATATGTACCGTCTTTACATGCTCCATCGCCTCCATTGTCACAGTTACAAGCAATAAACATAGGAATTTTACTGTTCTTTTGCAATTTTTCGGAAAAACCGAATACATCTTCAGAGTTTGCCGCATGATATCTTGCTCCTCCCAAGTGATACCTGCCTAGTTTTTCTTTTATATTTTCTTCATTGAAATCAAAAAACAACTGAAAAAATAACTGTCCGATTTTTTCTTCATCAGTCATATTCTTTATAGTTTCTTCTACCCATTCAATATCTTTATCAGACAGATAATAAGGTTTTTCTTTTAAGTTAACTTTTTCAGACATTATTTCCTCCTTAAATATTTTTTCATATTTATTTTCTCTCTAAATTTCTTTTAAATCTGTCTATCAGTTCATTCTGATATTCTCCTCTATACTCATGCTTCAGAAATTTGTCCTTGGCTTTCTTTATAAGCTCTATCCACATTTCTTCTTCCTTTCCGGATATAATAGGATAAAACAGTACATTATTCTTCTGTGCAGCTTCCAAATCTCCGGGAGAATCCCCTATCATAAGTATTTTTTTATTTTCGTATCCATATTTTCTTATTTTTTCAAGACAGTCACTTTTTGTACCGTCTTCTTGGGAAAAAACTGTATCGGTATATTTCAGTATATTATGTCTTGACCATTCGCTTATAATTGCTTCCCTATTAGCTGAAGAAACTATTACAATATCTGATACCGAACTGATATTTTCCAACGCTTCCTTTACACCTCTGAAAGGTCTGTCCGTTTTTTCCAGTTCCTTTATTCCCAAATTCACATTTCTACTCCAATTAAGAAGCTTTTTCAACTGTTCTCCTTTTTTTGATTCTTTTTTTGTTTTTTCCAATTTCTTTATTTCCTTTTCCAGAGATATGTTTGACAGTTCGTCGGTATTATTTATCCAATTTTCTATCATATCAATGTCTCCAACCTCTTCCCCTGTTTCTTTCATTTTTTTAAAAGCCGCGAAAAATCCTTTAAATCTATTAATTCCCCTTGTTTCTGAATATAAATTTACATCATTCCATATTTTCATAAATTTATTTTTATTCTTTATCTTCCACTCTTCTATAAGTAACGGACCGAAATACTTTTTATGTTTTACATCCATGGTGTCCATTGCACAACCGTCCGAATCAATGCAAACTATGTATTCCTTTTTTTTTCAAACTTCATCTTCTTACAAATTCACCTCTCTTTTATAAATCATAAATTATTTTACTTGTTTCTTACATAAGATAAAAATTAAAATTCCGTATTATGGAAAATAATTTCAAAATACTTTACATTTTTATTATACCTTCTTTTTTTTAAAATGCAAATTTTTATTTTTAATCTATTGACAATTTTGATTTTTGTATTATAATTTTAACATAAGATAATAATGGAATATAATTTCATAATATGGAATAAAAATTATTTTTAGGAGGAAAATTTATGAAAAATGAAAATATTGTTTACAATCGAGCTAAATTATGGCAAATTGGATTATTTTCACTCAATAATACTGCTACAAATATCTTTCTTGCACTTATGTTTTATGTAGGATATTATGCTACCGGATTTGTTGGACTTGCTACCGTTCTTATATCCAATATTCTTACTTCAATGAGAATATTTGACGGTATTACAGATCCTTTAATAGGTTACTTGATTGATAGGACTGAAGGAAAATTAGGAAAATTCAGACCGTATATAGTTACCGGTTATATTATTATGGTCATTTCCACTATCCTTTTATTCAAAGTTACCCATACATTACCTGAAAATATAAGATTACTTTTCTTCCTTATTATTTACGCAATCTACATAATCGGATATACATGTCAGACTGCAGTTACTAAAGCCGGACAAGCTTGTATTACCAATGATCCGAAACAGCGTCCTTTATTCGGTGCTTTTGACGGTACTTTTACTTTATTATTATTTTCATGTTTTCTACCTGTTTATGTAAACGGATATTTGCTGCCGAAATATGGAAATGAATTTTCTTTATTGCTGTTTAATGAGCTGCTGTTTACTTTTATAGCTATAAGCGGTGTTCTTACAATCTTATCTTTTATCGGAATTTATCAGAAAGATCGTAAAGAATTTTTCGGACTGGGAGAAAAAAATGCCAAACTCGGATTTTCTGATTATATAGATATTATAATTCATAACAGAGCTATTCAAATGCTTATAATTGCAGCTTCTACTGACAAAATAGCTTCCTCTACGGCAAGTAATGCCGCTGTAGGAATTATGATATACGGTATTATTATGGGAGATAATACGCTACAGGCAAAATTGGGGCTGATTACAATTATTCCCGCTTTCCTTTTATTGCAATTTTTTGTCCAGTATGCAAGAAAACTGGGAATAAAAAAGGGGCTTGTTGTTACAGCTTGGGGGTCAATGATTTCTTTTTCTCTGATTTTCTTCCTTTTAAAGTTCGGGGATCCTACTAAAATAAGATTAAGCAACTTGTTCAGTTTTGAAACTTTAGGATTTATAATTTTATGGTGTATCGGAAGGGGAATTTCAGGAGCAGGAGGGGGACTTACTATAAATGCTATTGCCGATTGTGCCGATTATGAAACATATAGAACAGGAAAATATATACCGGGAATGATGGGAACTCTTTTCTCTTTCGTAGATAAACTTATTTCTTCAATGGCAACTACAATAGTAGGACTGGTAGTTGCAGGAATAGGTTATACAAAAGGGTTTCCAAAAATTGGAGATCCTAATACTCCTCAAATGTTTTATGCTGCTACTTTCCTATTCTTAGGAATGCCTGTATTAGGATGGATTGCTTCAATTATTGCATTAAAATTTTATCCTTTAAGTGCAGAAAAAATGGAAGAAATTCAGGTCCATATAAGTTCACTGAAAAACTCTTCGCAATAATTTTTAAATATTTTCCATATTTGAAAACCGTCTTTATAAAAAACATCAATGTTTCAGGTTGAAATTTAAAACAGATTTTAAAATTTTATTTTATAATATTAAAACGGTTTTCTTCATATGGGAATTGTCTTTTTTATAAAATTAGTATATAATTAATTGAATAATAATATACGAGGAGATTTACTTATGAACCTTCAACCGAGCGTACAGTCTTTAGACAGGGCACTGAATATTCTTGAAATCCTTTCCGTTAATGAAGTTTTGACTCTTTCAGATATTACCGAATATTCAGGACTCACAAAACCAACAGTTCATCGTTTACTGGCAACTTTAATAAAAAACGGATATGTGGAAAAAATTAATTCAGGAGAATATAGAACTACTTTAAAACTTTTTAAACTGGGAAGTCAAAGAATTCAGAAAATTGATTTTATGAATATCACTCGAAGCTTTGCAAGCCAACTTTCACTGGATACAAACGAAACTGTCCATATCGTCATTCAAGATGATACCGAAGTTTTATACATAGATAAATTTGAAGCTGAAAATGCTCTTTTTAAAACAGCTTCAAAAATAGGAAAAACCGCTCCCCTCTATTCTACAGCTGTAGGCAAGGTATTACTTGCCTCATATAATAACTTTGATATTCACAATATGTGGAATAATTTTAAATTGAAAAAATTTACTGAAAATACTATAGTTGATTTAAATGAATTTATGAAAGAAATTGAAAAAATACGAACAAACGGTTATGCTATTGATAATGAAGAAAACGAATACGGAACTTACTGTATAGGCGCAGCTTTTTACAACTATTCTAAAAAACCCGTAGGAGCGATAAGCCTGTCAACTTCAGCCGCAAATCCGAAAAAAGATGAATATATAAATAAAGTACTCATATGTGCAAACAGGATTTCAGGAATGCTTGGTTATTAATTTTTTGGGAACTGTCTTTTGACAGTTCTTTTTAATTTTTTAGAAACGTAACTGCATTATCAGAAACGAATAAAATCAACTTCAGTATCGAAAAATTTAAATTATTGTCTTTAGTTACTTTACAAAAAGTAAAAATATACTGTATTTCTTTAATAATACACCAGCTCAGCTGAATAAAAAAATTGAGAGTAAATTAATACCATATTTTTCATAAACATTTTAGATTAGAATTCTAAAATTTAAAATTGTAAAAAATATATCAAAAATTAAAAAACATTTATTGATATTAAGCGAAAAAAATATTATTGCTAAATCATATAAAAAATTTAAAAGATATAAGCATCTATTCTTATGTAATCCTTTAATAAATAGTGACAAAGAAATTAAAATAATAAATACCGCTTCAATATGAAGTATTAAAATTAAACAAAACAATCCTTTTATTACCGGTTCTTATTACCGTAATATTGACGTATTGTAATTGGAAGAAGTAAATGAAGATATTGAATGCCTGCTTAAAAACTAAATATCATACTTTTAATATAAAAAAGGAGCTTGTTTCATTTTCCAAGTTACGAAACAGCTCCTATTAAATTTTATACTGATATTTACAGTTTTTTATAAATATCTATTTTCTCAATAATTTTTTCTAATAATTCTTCAAAAGCAAAGTCAAATTTTCTTTCTTGAGAATAAAATATTACAAAACATAAATTAGTTTTAAATTCTTCGATCCGGTTATTTATACTAATTTTTCCGTAGTTTATCCGTTTACGGGTTTTCAGTATCTTTGCCTTATTTTTGATTTCTCCGTTTTTAATAGGATAAACGGCAAATTTCAAACATCCCAAATCAATTGTAATAATATCATCTCCATGTTTTTCACACTTTTTCTTTTCTTCTATGTTCTCCTTTCCCTCATAAATGATACTTTCTGCATGTTCTCTAATTTCCATGAAACTTTCTGCATGTTCTAGAAAATAGATTTCTTCATCCAATTCTAAATTTCTTTCTATCATTTTTCTTCCCCCTGTTAATATTATTTTTTAATATTCTCCTTTCTCTTATTACTCTATTTACTATATATAGTCTATAGTTTATAAGCTGATTATTTTTTCATATTTCGATATTCTGTCATCATTTCCCGAACTTCTGACAATTGTCTTTCAAAATCTACTCTTCTTTTTAACTTTCCCTTTTTCTTTCCGGATTTATCTTCATCATTAAACCTAAAAAAATAAATCGGAATTTTTGAATAATTTTTTATTAAATTCTGAATTTCACCTGATGATATTATAAATATCTGTTCATAATTCTTAGTTTCATCATTATTAATTTTCTCCGATAAATTTTCTACATTTGAATATTCAATTATATTTACAAGTTTCAGTATGTCTTTTATATTTCTTTCATATTTCACCATTTTACTATATTCTACATCAAGCACAAGTAATGTTTTCGGTTTTTCTGAATTTTTATATTCTCTACTTTTTTCAGTTTCCTCAGCAATCTGATAAACATACTCTTCTGTCAGATTATTTCCTGTCACAACTTCATCATAAGATTTTTCTTTCAATTCGTTTACTTTCACATTAAAATTTTCTTTTTCTTTTTTCAAAAGAAATTTGTATAATTTTAACCTGAAATACGAATAAATTCTTACATTTTCATTTTTTGAAATCTCATCAAGTGTTTCTGACAATAATTTATAATCACTGCTTTCTTTAAGTTTTACACTTTTTGAAGTTATTCTTTTCTTCATATTTTCTTTTTTATTATTCAAATTCAAAATAAAATAAACAAAAAAGTCATATTTTTCATTTATAGTAAAGAGTTTTCCATATTTTCTAAAAAAAGTCTGTAACTTTTTAAATATAAATCTTATATCTTTAATTTTAAGTTCTTCCTTAATTATTTCAGACATTATTTTCTCAGGATTGGTTTCGTAAATATTATGTTCATCCATCTCTTCATACTTCATATATTCATAAAAATATGCTTTTTCAAATCTTTTTATTAAAATATTTTTTAAATATTTTCTACGTAACAGCTCAAAATTTTTAATTTTTCTCCTTATAATTTCCAAAGGATTTTTTGTTTCCCTATACTCGCTATAATCTATACTCAATTCTTCCAATACGGATTTTAAATCTATTCTCACATATTTTTTTGAACTTTCTTTAAGTTGAAATCTCAAGGTAAATTTTGTCATGTTGAAATGTCTGTTGCTTAACAATAAAAATAAATATATTATTTCTTTTCTTATGCTATTTTTAAATTTTACAGCTTCTCCTATCTGAAAATTCTTTTTACTCAGATCATTATTGAAAAATATATACCCTTTTTTATCAATTAACGGATTTAATCCTTCCCAGTCAAGTATATCATTTATTTTCTTAATGACATCAGATAATCCTGATTTTGTTAAGTTATAGCTGCTCATTATCATTTCTTTATTAACAATTTTAAAATTTGTAATCTCCCATAAGATATCTATTTCATTATAACCAATGCTAAGCAAAATTTTCACCTCGTAATTTGATATTATTCTTATACTAAATAATATCAGTTACGAAACTTAATTTTCAGTTGCCTACTTTTCTATATTTAAAATTTTCATATTCCTTTAAATCAAACAACTTTCACTTTCAATTAACTTAAAATAAAATTAATACAGCTATTTAAGATTGATGACATTTACTATTCGGATATTATCGTATGTCCTCAGATCAAATATATATTTTAATGATATATTTGGAAATATCACTTTACTTTTCAGGAAAATATTATCTTATGAATTTAAAATACGGTAAAACTATTTTAAAATTTATAATATATTTATTATAAAAAATTATAAAACTGATTACTGCTTATTTTGTGATATTGTATTGTTTTTACCGATACAATAAAGTAAACTACGAAAATTGAATTTTTTTATAATATCATCTTATAATTTGAAGAAAGTATATAAACTCATAAATATATATTTTATTATCCTATAAAATCAATAAAAATTGTAATTTATAATTTTATAAAACATACATTATTTATAGTTTATAAATTATTTTTATTTGTAACCAATTTATTTTTCTTTAACTTTAAAGTAATTTCATTATATTTGAAAATTTCAACTCTCTTGCAACTAAAAAATCGGAACTAAGTCCGATTTTCTAAAATATTTTATATTATTTTTTCAAGATATTTTCAATTCTTTCCAAAGTTCTTTTTTTACCGATTATAGCAATTACAGTATATAAATCAGCACCTCTTGCTTTTCCTGTAATTACTGCTCTTAACGGCATCAATACAGTTGCAGGCCCCTCTCCTATTTCTTCCTGTAATTCATTAAGAAGCTGTCTTGCTTCTTCTTCAGTAATATTTTCATCAAATTTATTCAGTTTTTCCTTAAATAACTTTATAGATTTCTTTCCTGTTTCTGTCTCCAGAGATGATAGAAGCTTTTCAACAGATTTTCTTTCTTTCTTATTCATTCCCTCTTCAACTGACGGTAATTCAAATTTATCCTCAAAATATATCGAGGCTATTTCCGGAAGTTCTTTCAATGTATGAGCTCCTTCTCTGGAAATTTCAATTATTCTTTTTAATTTCCCGTATTCTTCTTCAGATAAATTTTCATCTTTATAATATCCCGCTTTTATAAAGTAAGGAAGAGAAAGTTTAGTGAGTTCATCAATATCTTTTATTCTCATATGTTGATTATTCACCCAACCAAGTTTTACAAGATCAAATACGGGACCTCCAAGTGAAATCTTATCAAATGAAAAATTTTCTATCATTTCATCAAGAGAAAATATTTCTTTATCTCCTCCAAAACTCCATCCCATAAGTGCAAGAAAATTTAACAACCCTTCTTTTAAATATCCTTCTTCTATATAATAATTCAGAGAAACAGGATTTTTTCTTTTAGAAATTTTAGTTTTATCCGCATTTCTAAGTAACGGCATATGATACCACTTAGGTTCATCCCAACCGAACGCTTTATAAAGCTGAATATGTTTAGGTGTTGATGCTATCCATTCTTCCGCTCTTATTACGTGAGTTATTCCCATTAAATGATCATCTACTATATTTGCCAAATGATATGTGGGAAATCCGTCGGATTTTAAAAGTACCTGATCATCTATCTTACTATTTTCAAATATTATATCTCCTCTTAATCCGTCATTTACTACAGTTTCTCCTTCATAAGGCATTTTAAGCCTTATTACGTAAGGTTCCCCTGCCGCAAGTTTTGCTTCCACTTCTTCCTTTGAAAGATTTCTGCAACGTCCGTCATATCCCGGAGCCTGTTTCATCGCTATCTGTCTTTCTCTTAATTTCTGAAGCCTTTCAGGAGTACAAAAACAATAATACGCTTCCCCTTTTTCTACTAATTTTTCTGCATATTCCTTATATATTGAAAATCTTTCTGACTGCCTGTAAGGACCGCTGTTTCCTCCGACATCGGGACCTTCATCATAATTCAGCCCTAACCATTTCATCGCATCAAATATTTGTTGCTCTGAATCTTCGGAAAACCTTGTCCTGTCAGTATCCTCTATTCTTAATAGAAAATCTCCGTTATTATGCTTGGCAAATACATAGTTGAATAATCCTATATATGCTGTTCCCACATGAGGATCCCCTGTAGGAGAAGGTGCGATTCTAACTCTGATTCTTTTTTCTGACATATCTTTTTTCTCCATTCATTTATTACTTTTTAGTTTTTATATTATATAATACTTTTTATATTCCCGCAACTATATTATTTGCATAGTTTTTATAATTTTCTTTCCATAACAGTAACCGTATATTTTTCCTGAGAAACTTCCTTTACAGTATAAAATCCGTTTTTCATCCAAAATTTTTCAGCTTTTTTATTTTCTTTTATACAGCCTAAACGGATATAACCATATTTTTTCCTTTTCAAAAATTTGGAAATTTCATTTACAATTTCCGTTCCTGCTCCTTTTCTTTGACATTCTCGGGATATTATCAGCAGACCTATAAAAAATGTATCTTTATCAGGATATTCGGCTATAAGATCCAAAAGTGCCTTCAGTTTTCCCTCTTTATAAAATCCTATGACATATTTGTCTTTTATTTCTTTATCCAAAGGCAGGTTTGTTAATATTTCTTTTGAATTTTCAACACTCGATTCCGTTTTGCAGTATTTATGATATTCCGTATTTTCCTTGCTGAGTTCATAAATATCCTGAATATCTTCTTCAGCCAACCGTCTTATTTTATATTCCAAAGACAGTCTTCTAAATAAAATACTTGTATTCATAACGGCTTCTCCTCTAAAACTGCCATTACTGTCATTATTTCGAGAAGCAGAATAATATGTCCCGCAATTTTAAAAACGGGCATTTTATTAAAATCTCTGTTTTTCATCAGAATCTACTCTTTTCTGTTTCCTAGTTTTCTTTTTCATAAAATATCTTTTATGATTTTCAGGACAGTCCTCCAATATTCCGAATACTTCATATCCGTATTTTTCATAAAAATCCTTTGCCTGAAAGTCAAATGTATCCAGATGTATTAAATGTACATTATTTTTTTCGGCATAGTCTTCAGTTTCTTTCAGAAGTTTTTTTCCTATACCTTTGCCTCTGTACTTTTCCGAAACCCAGAGTGTATCTATGTAAATGCAGTTCCAACAGTACATATGTGCAACAATTCCTCCTATTATTCCGCCTTTTTCATCTGTTACTTTTCTACTTAAATCAATAAAATTTTCTTTCTGTTTTCCTGATACTTGAGACAAATTATACTCAACTAATCTGTCGATTATATACTCTTTGTCTTTTTCACTGCAAACTTCAATATTGTACATTTGTCAATCCTCCTGACTTTCCGAAGAACTTAAAATAATGTCTGCTGATTAGTTGCCGACAATTCAGGAATACAGCTATGTACTTTAAGAAGTTCCATAACTGTTTTATTTAATTTGGTTCTTTTTACAAGGTCTTCTATTGATAAAAATTCTCCTTTTTTTCTTTCTTCTATTACATTCAGTGCAACAGCTTCTCCCAATCCGTCCATTGCCACAAGAGGAAGTCTTATTTTACCGTCTTCTATTTTAAATGCTTTAGCTTCGGACTTGTAAATATCCAACTGGAGAAGCTCTACACCCCTATAATGCATTTCTATTAAAATTTCATATAAAAATAGCTCCTGCTTTTCCTTTGCATTCAAGTTACCTTTCCTATCCAGTTCTTTTTTCGCTTCTTTCAATTTATCCACCGATTTAAACATAGCAGTCATTTTAAAATCATCTACTTTTCTGTTTAAAAAGGCAGTATAAAATTCCAGCGGGTGATGTACTTTAAAATAAGCTATTCTCACAGCCATCATAACATAAGCTACGGCATGCCCTTTAGGAAACATATATTTTATTTTTTCACACGAATCTATATACCACTGTTTTACACGATGTTGTTTCATTATATCCGAATATTCTTTCCATTTTTCTGGATTTCTCGTAGGCTGACCTTTTCTTACAAATTCCATTATATTAAATGCAAGAGATTTATCAAGGCCGTTGTCAATGAGGTAATTCATAATGTCATCACGCACCGTTATTATTTCACTAAGTGTTGCAGTTCCATTTCTTACATACTCCTGAGCATTATTCAACCATACATCCGTTCCATGAGACAATCCCGATATTCTTACAAGTTCTGCAAATGTAGTCGGTTTAGTATCTACAAGCATCTGTTTTACAAAAGATGTACCGAATTCCGGTATTCCTGATGATCCCACAGGAGAACCTATCTGCTCGGGAGTTACTCCCAATGCTTCAGTTCCACTGAACAGACTCATTACTTTCTCATCGTCAAGAGGTATGGAATATATATCTATTCCGGTTAAATCCTGAAGTATTCTGAGGGTTGTCGGATCGTCATGTCCAAGTATATCAAGCTTTACAAGTTGTTCATCCATTACATGATAATCAAAGTGTGTCGTTTTCGATTCTGAATTCATATCATTTGCAGGTCTTTGAATAGGACAGAAATCATATATGGATTTATCTTTAGGTACAACTATCATTCCGCCCGGGTGTTGACCTGTAGTTTTCCTTGCGCCTTCACAACCTTTAGCTATTCTCATTACTTCAGATTTTCTTTTACTTATTTCCGGTGTTCCTTCTACTTCTTCAAAATATTTCTTAACATATCCGAAAGCATTCTTTTCAGCAAGTGTGGCAATTGTTCCTGCTCTGAAAACATTATCCGAACCGAACAGCTCTTCAGTATATTTATGTATTTCTCCCTGATATTCCCCTGAAAAGTTCAAATCTATATCAGGAACTTTATCTCCGTCAAATCCCATAAATACTTCAAAAGGTATGGCATGTCCATCTTTTATATATTGAGTACCGCATTTAGGGCAGATTTTATCAGGTAAATCCGCTCCACTCCCTTCAGTATCTGTAAATTCACTATGTTTACATTCAGGACATCTGTAATGAGGATAAAGACCGTTTACTTCAGTTATTCCCATTAAATATGCCACGATAGATGACCCTACCGACCCCCTCGAACCTACAAGATAGCCATTATCAAGAGACTTTTTCACAAGCTTTTGAGCTATAAGGTAAAGTACTGCAAATCCGTTTCCTATAATGGAATTAAGTTCCTTTTCTATTCTCTCGTTAAGAAAGTCGGGGAGTTCTTCTCCGTAAAGTTCATGGACTTTATCATATGTCATTTTTCTTACTTCTTCTTCAGCTCCTTCAATTTTCGGAGGATAGAAACCTTTAGGAATAGGTCTTACATTTTCTATCATATCACTAATTTTATTTGTGTTTTCCACTACCACTTCATAAGCTTCTTCTTTTCCAAGATAGGAAAATTCTTCAAGCATTTCATCTGTAGTTTTGAAATAAAGTTTTTTATCATAGGAAAATACCCGTCGTCCCATTCCACTTCCTAAAACAAGGACACTACGGTTTATGGCTTCTCTTTCTTCAAGATAATGTACATCTCCTGTAGCTACTACTATTTTTTCAAGCTTTTTCCCTAAATCATAAAAATACTTGTTCATTTCAGTAACTATCTTTCCACTTTCAATTTCTGAAAAACTGTCTCCCTCCAAATCCACGTAATTGGAAAGAGGTTGTATTTCAATATAGTCATAAAATTTAGCTCTTTCTTCTATTTCTTCTTTTTCTGTCCCTCGTAAATAAAGGTTCACAAGTTCTCCACTGTTTCCGAATACTGCAGATGCGGAACTTGCAAGTAAAAGATTTTCCCTTACTTCGCTTAATACGGTTTTAGGTATTCTCGGTTTTTTATTTCCAAAAAATTCTATATGGCTACATGATATCAGTTCATAAAGTGCTCTTAATCCATCCTGATTTTTTACAAGTATAATAGTATTAAGTGTATCGGCATTCTGAATATTTGTCTGAAGTTCCTTATTTATTTCACTTAATTTTAAAACGCCTCTGCTAAGTACCATATTTAAAAACTTCTGGAATATTTCCGCTGTAGCTTTAGCATCATCTACAGCTCTATGGTGATTATCCAGAATTACATTAAAGTAATTGGCAATATATTTAAGCCCGAATCTTTTCTGATCGGGAAGCAATATTCTTGCCCAATGAAGTGTATCTATGACACTTGGTGAATATTCCAATCCGAATTTTTTTGCTTTCTGATTAATAAATCCCACATCAAATTTTGCATTATGGGCTACAACTGTAGTCTCTTTACAGAATTCAAGAAATTCAGGCAACACTTTTTCAATTTTTTCAGCATCTTTCACCATTCCATTTGTTATATTTGTTAATGCGGTAATTTCTTCGGGAATATCCATTTCAGGATTTATAAATGCCGAAAACTCATCAATTATTTCTTTCCCTTTTAATTTAATAGCTCCGATTTCTATTATTTTATCTTTATAAGGGTCAAGACCTGTAGTTTCTATATCAAATACTACATACATTTCTTCTTCTATAAGCTTTTCCGACGGTTTTGTTATCATTTCCTGTTCATCATCTACCACATAAGCTTCCACTCCAAAAATTATTTTAAAATCATCGGTTGACTCTTTATAAGCAAAAGGAAATGAATGGACTACTCCGAAATCTGTAACCGCTACCGCACTATGTCCAAATTCCTTTGCTCTTTTTGCCAATTCCTTTGCAGAAACTACACCGCTCATTTCGCTCATATTTGTATGAGCATGAAGTTCGATTCTTTTTCTCTCGGCACTGTCTTTTCTTTTAACTACTTTCGGTTCAATTTTATCAACTTTTTTTGTATTAATATAAAATTCTCCCGTAAATCTGTCCTGTTCAAATATTCCATTTACTTTTACCCAATCATTCAGACTTATTTTTAAATCCTCATTAGGTTTCCCGAATATTCTACATCCTATAGAATCTGTATAATCTGTAATTAAAAAGTCATACTTTATATTTCCGTTTTTTGTTTCGGATATATTTATATCAAATATATGTCCTTCAAGAGCAACAGCTTCTCCTGAATTTAAACTTTCCAATATATTAAATTCACTTGCTTTTCTGTCTTCCACTTTTCGTCTGAATCCGTTATAAGCTGAATTTCCTCTATTTCCCTTCCATTGTTCCTTTACTTCTTCCCTTTCAGGCTCGACTTTAGGAAGCTCTTCAGCTTTTACAGCTCTTTCCAAGTGTTCCTTCTTTTCATTTACTTTTTTGTGTAACTCTTCAAAATCTCCATCTGTAAATTCTATGTTGAATTTTTTATTTGTTATATTTTTTATACGTTCAGACAGGTCTTTCAATATTTCGGTTTTTCTTCCCTCTTCTATCATATATTCCGACGGAAGTTTTATAAATACATCATTTTCAAAGCTCTCCACATCATAACTGGCAAAAATATACTGGTGTCTTACACTTTCGGATTTATAATTGTCTATTATAAATCTTATAAATTTACTTACATCTTTTTCTACAATTTCAGGCTTTATACTTATTTTTATTTTCAACCCAAGATCATTTCCAAAATTTTTATGTAAAAGTTTTCTTAAATCTTTTAATTCTTGAGTTGCATCATAATGAGCAATATTGACATAAATTTCCATTTCTTTTTTTTGTGAAAACAAATTAATATGTTCTATCTCAAAATTTTTAATATCATATTTTTCCGTAAATTTCTTGTCGGGTCTTAATTTTAAATATTTTGTCGCCATTTTATCTTTCCTTTACTTTTATTATTTTTGATATTTTGTATATAGTAAAACTTCCTGAAGCCTAAATATAATATTAAAAACTGTTTTAGAAGTTTTCTTTCATTCTTAACTGAAAAAATAAATACTTTAACACAATTTTTAAAACGGTCCGGTATACCGGTTCTTTCTTATTTCAATCAATCTAACTATAAATTTTCTATTTACAATTTATATATTTTTTGCTCTTATGATAATTATAACAAAAATAATAGATATAATTCAATTTATTTTACATTATAACAGAAAAAATAATATTATTTTTTAAAATATTTTTCTTTTTCAAAAAATATGCTATAATCTTTCATATATTTTGAATGGAGGATTTTATGGGAAGACACGGTACAATAGCAGGGCGTAAGGAAGCACAGGACAGAAAAAGAGCAGCATCCTTTACTAAATTTGTCAGACTTATCACAGTTGCGGCGAGAAACGGAGCTGACCCCGAATATAATGTAGCTTTAAAGCATGCCATTGAAAAAGCGAAAGCTATAAATATGCCTAATGACAATATTATGAGAGCGGTAAAAAAAGGTTCAGGAACTGACGGTTCTACAGCATATGAATCGTTAAACTATGAAGGTTACGGACCGGGAGGAGTCGCTATAATTGTAGAAGGTCTTACAGATAACAAAAACCGTACTGTTTCATCAATAAAAACCGCTTTTGACAGAAACGGAGGAAATCTCGGTGTTTCAGGCTGCGTTTCCTATATGTTTGAAAGAAAAGGTGTAATTATAATAGAAAAAACTGATAAAAATGTAGAAGATGAAATAATGGATATTGCCCTTGAAGCAGACATGGAAGATATGCAGACTTATGATGACAGTTTTTATATTACAACTTCCACAGACAGTTTTGATTCGGTTTCTTCAGCTTTGAGAAATGCAGGATATGAACTGATAGAAGCGGATATTGAATATGTTCCGTCAATAGAAGTGGAAACTCTTTCTGAAATCGATCATGAAAAACTGAAAAAGCTTATAGATGTTCTTGAAAATGACGATGATGTACAGAAAGTTCATCATAATTATGCAGGAGAATTTTAAATCCAATAACAAGAGCTGGATGAAAAAAAATTTGATAATCTTAAAGAATTCTGAGTTGTATTAACTTTTTTAAGTTATCCGATTTTTTCATGTCCATTATCGGCATTAATCCTACATTATCAAGTAATATTAATAAAAAATTAAAAAATAGAAAATATAATACCGGAAATGATAGATGATTTTCAAAATAAACAATAAAAATAACAAACTCCAATAAATAAAGTATGAAGTTAAAAAACTTTAAAATACTTTACTTATTTTTATAGAATTTCAAAAATATATTTTTTAAAGATTAAATAAAACAAATTGATTATAATTTAATAAAATATTTAAAATTAAAAACACCTAACAAAGTTTTTCTTGATTACTTATATTAGGTGTTGTATTTTATTTAAAAATTCAATTATAAAACAATTTTTACTTTAAAATTATTCTCCTGTCTGTTTTATTATCCCGGCACGGTATGCAATAAGCAATTTTTTCAATTCACTTATCTGATTTTGTATTTCGTATCCTATATCCGTATCTTTAACTTTTATAATTTCCTTCATTTCACGGAATACAATAGTTGAAGATAAAATATCCGCACCTTCCTTTATTGCTTTTTCCTTAGATTCAAAGGGAGCAAGAGATATTATTTTTATTCCGTATGAATTGTATATCATCGTATAACCGGCTATGCCTGTTGTTTTTCTGTAAGCTTTCGAGAATCCTCCGTCTATCATAAATAATTTTCCATTAGCTTTAACAGGTACTTCTCCTTCTTTAACTTTTACAGGAACGTGACCGTTAATAATATGTGAATTCTCAGGATCCAATCCAAATTCTGATAAAATCATTTTACATACTTTTTCATCATTAATAAAAGTATAGTATGGATTTTTATTTTCTTTATGAGTTTTTTTATTATCAATAAAATATCTTTCAAACGTTTTCATGATATCTTTTCCAAATAAAGGAGAATTTCCATTACACCATAAATACCAAATAAAATCTCTATTACTCTTGTCTCTTTGATTGTTTTCCTTATTAAAAAATTCTTCTCTTATTATACTTTCAATTTTATCAAGATATGATTTTCCTTTATATAATTTACCTTTTATTTTTACTTCGGTCAGTTTTCCCTCCTTATCCATAGGTATACATCCATGATATAAAAGATTGGAATTATATTTTAAGTACATTGAACCTTTATTAAGAAGAAAATTTAAATGTCTCTGTAATTTTTCACTGTTCATAAAAGAATCTTTCAGTTTTTTCATTACTTCTCTTTCTTCTTCTGTAAGCTCAAAAGGATCAGCAGGATTTACAGTCGGAAAATTAGTATCGTTTAATGGATATTCTTTCCCTTCAATAATAACTGTTCCTTTTTCGTATTGTATCATTTTCAAAAGTTCTCTGTCTTTCATTTCAAAGTCGGGATTTCTTTCGGAACACTTTCCTTCTATTTTAAATTGAATAATGGTAATTGCCTTATGAATCTGAGTTACAAGACTTTCACCTGAATTATCATTTGTCTTAAAACTTACACATTCGTCATTTCCATAATTTTTCATCGAAAAAGTAGCAAGAGGAAGTAGATTTATTCCGTAAGCTTCTTCAAGAATATCATTGTTATTGTATCTTGAACATATTCTGACAACATTTGCAATACAGGCTTCATTCCCCATTCCCGCTCCAATCCATAACAGGTCGTGATTCCCCCACTGAATATCTACATTATGATATTCCAGAAGACAATCCATAATAAGATGAGGAGCGGGACCTCTGTCATATATATCACCAACAATATGTAATCTGTCTACTGCCAGTCTCTGTATTAATATACTTACAGCTTCAATAAATTCCTTTGCATAATTTATTGATATAATTGTGTCTATTATTGCATTAATATAATCTTTTTTATTTTCTTCATCTTTTCGTTCGTATAACAACTCCTGAATAATATATTCAAAATTTTTCGGTATTGTTTTTCTTACTTTCGATCTGGAATATTTTGTAGAAAGTTTTTTGCATACTTCTATTAGCTGGAATATAACCTTTTTTGCCCATTCATCAATATCTCCGTATTTTTCTTCAATGAGATTATATTTGGACTTGGGGTAATAAATTAGTGTAGCCAACTCTTTTTTTTCACTTTCGGTTAAAGTTCCCCCGAAAATTTCTTCAATTTCTTCTCTAATATTTCCTGAAGCATTTCTAAGAACATGATTAAATGCCTCATATTCTCCATGAATATCCGAAAGAAAATGTTCCGTTCCTTTAGGTAAATTCAATATAGCCTCTAAATTAATAATTTCTGTGGAAGTTTCTGCAATATTCCGAAAACTTTTGGAAAGCAGTTTTAGATATTTTAATTCCGACATTTTTCCTCCATAAAATTTATATATAAAAAGGTTACCCCCCTATAGAATTAAAAATTCATTAGTGAGATAACCTATTTTTATCCTTCTCTTAAAGCCAACGGCATTGTAAAGTAAAGGGATTTATCACTTTCTTCATCTTTTACAAGTACGGAACTTTTCGAGTTCATCAACTTAAGTTCCGTTACTTTTCCGTCAAGGATAGAAATATAATCCAGTAAAAACTTGACATTCAGCGAAATTTTTAAATCTTCTCCTTCCTGAATAGTTGCAAGTTCTTCCTTTATTTTTGCATTTTCATTTATTCCCGTCAATATAAGCTTATTATTTTCAAAATTAAAAATACCTCCGTTTTTTGCATCTTTATTATCTCTTACAAATATAAGAGTTCTTTTTAGGACTGATAAAAAATCCTTTGTATTGAGCAGTATTTTTTTATCATGTTGAGCGCTTTTCAATATTGACTTGTAATCAGGGAACTGAAGCTCAATAACTCTTGTAAGAATCTCTACATTGGAAAATTTCAAAAATACTTTCGTTCCGTCAGATTTAAAAATTATGCTTTCTTCATCTATAAGACGCATTATTCTTATTAAACCGTCTATTGTCTTTAAAGGAATGCTTACACTCAGACCTTCTTTATTTCTTTCATTTTCTTCAAGTTCTTCTTCAATATATGTAAGCCTGTAAGTATCTGATGAAACAAGCTTCAATTTATTTTCCTCAATCTCAAGTCTTATACAGTTCACGGCAAGATTTTCAGGATCAGTCGAAGCTGAAATTTTTACATTTTCTATATAATTTAATAATTTATTTTTGTTAAATGTGTATTCTACTCCCAAATCAATTTTTGTCTGAACGGGGAAATTTTCTGCATCATATATTGAAAATTCAGTATTTGTACTGTCCGTTTTTATAATTAATTTCCCCTGTTCTTCCATTAATTCAATTTTTTCATCTAAAATTTGCTTTAAAAATTCTTCGATTAATTTATGTTTTATTACAATTTTTCCTTCAGAAGCTATATCTCCTGATATTTCAGTATTTATGGATAATTCCAAATCTGTACCCTTTAAAATGATTTTATTTTCTTTCGCTTCTATATATATTCCTGAAAGAACTTCTCTTATTTTATTTTCTGTCACAGCATTTTCAACTATTTGTATCGCTTTCAGCAGCTCTTTTCTGTCAACTTTTACATTAAGCATTTTTTTCTCCTTTACTTTATTAGTTCTGTATCTTTAAAATATTTCTTTATATTCTTTAAAATGATTTTTTAATTTAGTTATCGCTTTTTTTTCAATTTGTCTGACTCTTTCCCTGGTAATATTGAGCTCAGCTCCGATTTCTTTCAATGTATGTATCTTATTGTTATAAAGACCGTATCTCAACTCCAATATTTCTTTTTCCCTATCTGTAAGGATATTTTCAAGAAGTTCTCTCATTTCTGATAACTGATCTTCTTTTATTATTTTTTCTTCTACATCATCAGTATGACCGACAATATCCTCCAAATATATATTATCACCTATTGTTTCATTCAATGACATAACATCCTGAAATTCATTTAAAAGAAGAATAACTTTACTTTCTTTTAAATCCACTTTATCTGCTATATATTCAGTTGAAGGGGATTCTCCAAATTTTGCCGTATACTCGGTAATAACTCTGTTTACTTTTGCCAGCTGTTCATATTTATACGATGGAATTCTTATATCTCTTCCGGTATTTATAATAGCCTTTTTTATGGACTGTTTTATCCACCATACTGCATATGTACTGAATCTGTGACCTTTTTCATAATCAAACTTGTTTATCGCTTTTATTAGCCCGATATTCCCCTCACTTATCAAATCAATTAGAGGTAAGCCATTACCTAAAGATTTTTTAGCTGTACTTATGACTAATCTTAAATTTGATAATATTAAAAGCTGTCTTGCCTGTTCATCATTTTCTTCTCTAATTCTTCTTAATAATTCATATTCTTCTTCTTTAGACAACAAATTAAATTTTTGAATGTCACTCAAGTATAAAGAAATTAAATTTAAATTGTTTTCTTCCATATATCTCTCCATATAGTGCACTTTTTATTTATGTACTGATAATAACTTAAATAAACTCAGATCTTAGATCTCTGCTCATAAAAGTGGACGCCAGCTCTGAAACGGGCTTTTCATTGTAAATAACTTCATAAAGTACAGAAAAAATAGGAGCCTTTATATTTTTTTCCTTTATTATGGAATTAAGAGCCTTTATCGTCTCGGCTCCTTCAGAAACCATTTTCATATTTGCTACTATATCCGATATTTTCTTTCCTTTACCCAGTTCTTCTCCTACAAATCTGTTTCTGCTGTGTTTGCTTGTACACGTCACAATAATATCACCAAGTCCTGAAAGACCCATAAAAGTTTTCGGATCGGCATTGTAGTATTTTCCAAATTCAAGTATTTCATTTAACCCCCTTGTAAGAAGTGCAGCTTTTGTATTATCTCCATAACCCATACCGTCTGCTATTCCCGCTGCTATTGCCAAACAGTTTTTCAATGCCCCTCCGAGTTCAGCTCCTACAAGATCAGTACCTGTATAGACTCTTAAATATGAGGTACTGAAAATATTCTGTATTTCCAATGCGGACTTTTCATTTTCCGATACCGATAAAATTGCCGAAGGCAGCTTTTGAGCCACTTCTTCTGCATGAGTAGGACCTGCCAGTAATACATAATTGTATTCTTTTCCATCCAATTCTTCTGCGACTACTTCGGAAATTCTTTTATTTGTTGAAACTTCCATACCTTTTGCAACATTTACTATTATTATATTATAATCCAGACAATTTTTCAATCTTTTTAATATATCTCTTAAAAATTGAGTGGGAGTTGCCAGTAAAAGAACATCTATCTTACTGTATTTTTCAGTATTTTTTAACACTTCACAGTAATCATCAGCTATAATAAGCTTTTCAGGAAGCTTTATTCCGGGCAGTAACAATTTATTTTCTCCTGTTTCTCTCATTACATTTCTTATTTCTTCATTATATTCCCATAAATACACTTTATTCCCGTTTTCAGACAGCAACCTTGAAAGGCAAGTTCCCCAGCTTCCTCCACCTATGACAAGAATATTTTTCATAATTCACCAACTTTCCGCAAAGTTCCGCTATTTTTATTTTTTATTTATCGTAAATTTCGATTCAGTTCCGTTTCTTATTCTTTCTATATTGCTTCGATGTTTCATTACTATAAGGATAGCTATTCCCAATCCAAAGACGGTAATAGGAATATTTCTATAAAAAGCATATATAAAGATAGGTAAAGATGATGCTCCTATTATTGATGAAAGAGATACATATCTTGAAATTCCGAATACTGTAAAAAATACGACTGCTGTTAATAATAAAGCTACAGGAGCTAAAACTGTAAAAACACCCACTGTTGTAGCAACCGCTTTTCCTCCTTTAAATTTCATAAATATTGAAAAACTGTGTCCTATAATTGCGGCTATTCCTACAGCAATCGCATCTGTATTTGAAATACCCGTAAGATTTTCAAGTGTATCAGCATGAGCTAACAATGCAACTCCTGTAGGCAAAGCTCCTTTACATATATCAAGGATTAATGTCAATATTCCCAACTTTGCACCTAATACCCTTGCCGCATTTGTAGAGCCTGTATTCCTGCTCCCATGCTCTCTTACATCTATTCCTTTAAAAACCTTTCCTATCCAGAGAGCATTGGGAATACTACCCAAAAAATATGCCGTTATCCCTAATAAAAATGTATTCATCTTTATAACCTTTCCTTTCCGTAAATTCCAGTCAAATAGTTTAAAATTTATTCGGTTTTTTTACTGTACTTTCATTTAATTATCTTCTGAAATGTCTGATTTACTTCTTTCATTTTCTTTTATTATCAGCTTTCTTAATTCTCTAAATAAAAATATCATCAGAACTATTGCAAATAACAAATCTGTGAACGGTTGGGCATACCATACTCCATCCAGTTTCCATACATGTGAAAAGATTATAACTACAAGAAGAAATATTACAACCTGTCTTAAAAGATTCAAAGTTACTGAATATCTCGGTCTGCCTGTTGCCTGAAAGTAGTTGGGCAGTATAATTCCTAATGAAGCCGGAATTATAAGGGAAAAATAAATTCTAAGTGCTTTTACTCCCTCTTTCAATCCCTCTTTTGTACTTTTTTCATTGAAAAAAAGTATGAGCTTTTTTGGAAAAAGCATTATTATTACCCAAAATACAAAAGAAAGAAGAAGTCCTGAAAAAATTCCGGTCAAAAGTGATTTTCTTACTCTTCTGTAATTTTCTGCTCCATAGTTGAATCCTATTATAGGTTGAATCGCCTGTGCAGCTGAATATACAGTCATAGTCATTATCGGAAGATAAGAATTTATAATTGTCATAACTGCTACTCCGTAAGTTCCTCCGTTAGTTTCAACTATTTTATTTGTTATAAGTCCTACCCCCGAACTTGCAAGCTGCAATAAAAACGGAGACATTCCTATTACAAAAATATCTTTTACTATATTCGGAGAAAGCTTCAGATTTTTAAATTTTAATCTTAATGATATAATATCCTCCAATTCATATCCGAATAAATTTATTTTAAAGGGAAGTTTCCCCGCTATTATAAAGTACATTACAAATAATGCAGATATTATATTTCCTATTAGCGTGGCATAAGCGGTTCCTTCTATTCCCGTTTTCATTATCATTATTGCTACATAATCAAGTATAATATTGATTACAGCTCCTAAAATCATTGAAAACATAGCTACTCTCGGGGCTCCTGCCGCACTAAGCATATTCGTAAATCCATAAGAAAAAAATAACGGAAATATTGCATAAAGTATTATTTCCAGATATGTTCTTGCATAGGGAAGCGTCTCACTGTTTGCTCCTGAATATATGAGTATTTCGTCAAGGTTTATTTTCAAAAGTATAAACAAGATAAGTCCGAGTATTGCAAAAGTTGTTAAAGCATTCCCCAGTATTTTTTCAGCATCTTCTTCTTTTCTCTGTCCTAACCTTATTGAAACTATTGTTCCGCTTCCTACCCCTACAAGCATAGCAAAAGCTATAAATATCATAACAATATAAAAAGACACTCCCGCTCCTGCCAAAGCCTGCTCATTTATTTTTCCTACAAAAAACCTGTCTACTATATTATAAAGCACAATTACAATTGAACCTATAAAAGTCGGTACAAAATATTTTATAAATAGCTTAAAAATAGAACTATTTAATAATTCTTCCCGTTTCTTTTCCATAAATATTTTTATCCTTTTTTGTTTTTAATTTTTTATAATGTTTTGATTATTAATTTTTTTTATTAAATAATCGGTTATTTTGTCCAAAACTCCTTTTCCACCAAGTTTTTCCCTTTCTTTTTTTAGCTCTTCCACTATGTTTTCTTTTTCTTTTTCCATTTTTTCACATTGTCTATGTAATTTTTCCGAACTGAAATTTTCCTGAAGAAGTTCAGGATATATTTCCTTTCCGGCATTCAGATTCGTTAATGAGATATATTTTATATTTACTATTTTTCTTGCAATAAAAGCATTTATCGGAGATGTCTTATAAACAGTTATTACAGGTAATCCCATAAGAGACAGTTCAAAAGTTACCGTTCCCGATGTAGCAATTGCATATTTAAATTTATTTCTTAATTCCTGTATTGAATCAAAACTTATTTTCAAATTATTCATTTCATTCAAATTTATATTAAGTTTTTTTTCTATGTTTTCTATATAATTCAAATGTGATTTATCTGCAAGCTTCATTATAAATTTTTCATTTTTCATTTTTCCACTTTTAATCAATTCCGCTATAACAGGTATAAACTTTTCTATTTCCTGCTTACGACTTCCCGGCAACAAAAGTATGTCCGTTCCTAATTTATCGGAAAATTCATACTTATCTGTCAATGGATTTCCGAAATATTTCACATTTAACCCTGATTCCTTTTCTATTCCGTCAAAATATTTCTTTTCAAAAGGAAAAATGACAATTACTTCATCAAATTCTTTCACAATTCTTATTCTTTTTTTACCCCATGCCCATATTTTCGGAGGAATATAATATACCGTTTTTATAAAAGGCAGATTTTTTTTAAGTAATTTAAAAAATCTTAAATTAAATCCTCCAAAATCTACAAATATTACTGTATCAATATTGTTACTTTTTATATAATGAATATATTCCGATGCTTTCTGCTTAAAATACTTATACTTTTTCAACGCTTCCACAAACCCCATTATATCATTATCTTTTATATGAGTTACTTTATTTGCTCCCGCATTTATGGATTTATCACCTACCACTCCATAAAATTCAATATTAGAAGCTTTTTTTCTTATTTCTTCTATAATATAAGATAAATGAAGATCTCCCGACATTTCACCACACGATACGAACACTCTTTTTATATCATTCATACTTTATTCCCTTTATAAAAATTTTATTTTTATTTGCATAGTCAATAACCTGCTTCTGATCTATAAAAAGCATTTTATTCGCTTCGATAATTATTCCTTTTGCTTTTATTTCCACTACTTTTTTTATTGTTTCCAGTCCTATTGTTGGAATATCTATCCTATAATCCTGATTTTTTCTCGCCATTTTAACAACTATACAGTTTTTACCTGCAAATTCTCCTGCACGTAATATTGTTTTATCAGTTCCTTCTATCCCCTCAAGAGCAACTACCGACTCATCTTTTGCTACGACTGTCTGCCCTGCATCTATGTCCGTGAGCACTTTTGCGGCTTCTATTCCTATTTTTACAGTTTTTTGATCATTTGCCGTAGGAAATATTTTTGTATAGTTAATCTCTTTCACTATGTAATCATCTAAAAGATAATTTTGAGGTAAGACCGTTATATTTTCAGATTCTATATAATTTATAACAGCTTTTAGTATATTCTTGTCTTTTTTATTTTTAGCTGAAAGCAAAATTTTTGTCGCTGTAAAATCAAATTTCAAATTTGAAAAAATGAGATTTTTTTCAACTTTTCCAAGCATAACAATATGGGAAAGTCCGTTTTTCTTAAAATAAGAAATTATCTTCCCCGGTTGTGCTACACTATATTTTATTGAATTTTCATATAATTTTATACTTTCTTCCACACTATCGAATAAATAGACGGAAAATACTTCCATTCCTTTTTTTTGGCATTGCCTTAAAAATAATTCAGGCAGTTTCCCATTTCCGGCTATTAAGCCTACCTTATTCATTATCTTGTAATTCCTCTTTTACTTTTTCTTATAAATTCGACTACTTTCATTGCCTCATCAAAATCTTTATAATCTCTCTCAAGTATTTGTAGAGCTTCTTCCAATTTCAACTTTTTCTTAAATATAATTTTATATATCTCTCTCAAAGTTTTTATCTGCTCTTCTGAAAACCCTCTTCTTTGAAGTCCTACAATATTTATATATACGGCTCTCGCTTTATTCCCTTCTGACAGCATGTAAGGGACTACATCCTGAGTTACTGCCGAACAACCTCCTATCATGGCATGCCTTCCTACTCTTGTAAACTGATGAACAGCTGTCAATCCTCCAACAACCGCATAATCCTCCACTTCAACATGACCTGCAAATGTTGCTGCGTTAGCAAGAACACAGTTATCTCCTATGATACAATCATGAGCAATATGTACATATGCCATTATAAGACAGTTATTTCCGATTCGCGTTTCATATTTATCATCGGTCCCCCTGTGAATAGTTACAAATTCTCTTATTTTATTATTATTTCCTATGACTACTTTTGTTTTTTCCCCTTTAAATTTTAAATCCTGAGGAACTTTTCCTATTGATGCGAAAGAAAATATGTAATTATTCTCTCCTATTATTGTTTCCCCGTCTATTACAACATGGGATTCCACTGTTGTACCGTTTCCTATTACCACTTCGGGACCTATAACCGAATAGGGACCGACCGTTACATTCTCTCCGAGCTTAGCTTCCTCAGCTATTATTGCCGTAGGATGTATATTGTTCGTACTCATAATCATACCTCTCCTATAATTTTATTATTCAATTACAGTTCCTGTATTGCAAACATTAAATCTGCTTCACTTACAACTGCTCCGTCAACAGTACATTTCCCTTTGGCAACTATTACATTTCTTTTTACTTTTATTTTTTCCACTTCAATTCTTAATTGATCTCCCGGCACAACCGCCTTTCTAAATTTACATTTATCTATTGACATAAATAACGGTATTTTCCCCGGTTCAAGCATAAGCAGTCCTACTGCTTGCGCCATTGCTTCCACTTGTAAAACTCCGGGCATTACAGGTTTTCCCGGAAAATGTCCGTTAAAAAATTCCTCATTCATTGTTACATTTTTTATTGCTACCAATGTTTCAGTTCCATTCTTTTCAATCACTCTGTCTACTAACAGGAACGGATATCTGTGAGGTAGTATTTTCATAATATCTTCTATATTCATTACTGGTTCCATTTTTTGTAATATGGTAAAATTACCATATTCTCCTTTCTTTTATATTTAATATTTTATTTATTTTTATGTTATATAATTTCTTAAAACTTTGTATTTCCTAATGTTTTTGTTAAAATATTTTATAGTTTTTCTATTTTTTTCTATTTTTGTTACTTTTATATATAAAGTGATAAAACCATTTTTTACAGTTAGCTTTTTTTGTATTTTGTAAAATTTTTTTATCATAAATATTTTCAAAGTATCAAATTTCTCTCCATATTATATTTAATTTTTCAATAAATTACAAATTAATTTTATTTATTTTTTAAAATCCCGATATCAATTTTTATTTTTATTCAGATTTACTTTGAAAAAATTTTATATTCTTCGGCTATAAGTTCCGTCAACTTGGCATTTATATAGTGTCCTGCCTTAACTGCAATTATGTGACCTTTTACAGGTATACCCAATACATAAAGATCTCCGATAATATCTAAAATTTTATGTCTCACAAATTCATCAGAATATCTGAGTCCTTCAGGATTTAAAGGACCATTTTTTCCGACAACTACAGCATTTTCAAGACTTCCCCCTAAAGCCAAATTGTTTTTTTTCAAAAAATCTATTTCATAGTCAAAGGCAAAAGTTCTCGATTTCGATATTTTTTCAATATAATCATCAATATTTACATCTATTTCAAAATACTGGGATTTTAAAAAGCTGTGATTGAAATCTATTGTATAAGATATTTTAAATCCGTCATAGGGCAATGCTAAAACATATTTTCCATTTTTTTCATCTTTAAAAATAACCGGCTTTTTTATCACAATGGGCTCAATTTCACTTTCAAATTCCTTTATTCCCGCTTCCTGCAGCTTTTCCATAAACTGTATGGAACTTCCATCTAATATAGGTAATTCATTTCCGCTTATTTCCGCTGTTATATCAGTTATCCCCGAAACTGAAAGAGAAGACAGAAAATGTTCTATTGTATGTACTTTGATATCATCATGATTTTTTATGTTTGTTCCTCGTTCTAAGTCAAATAAATTTTTATAACTTACTTTTATAATGTTGTCTTTATCTGTAATATCCGCTCTTTTAAAAATAATACCTTGATTTTCTATCCCGGGTTTTAAAATTAGTTTTATTTTTTCTCCTTTATGAAGTCCGATACCATTTATTTCAACTTCATTTTTTATCGTTTTCCTTTTCACTGAATTACCTCCGGTATTTTAAATTTAAAAATTTTTCTATTCACTTTTTAAAATTTTTTCTGCAAGTATTAATGCTATTTTCTTTTCTCCCACAGGAAAATCAATAATTAGGCTTTTGGAGTCAATACTTTTTATTTTCCCTTTTCCGAATTTAATATGTATTACTTTGTCCCCCACTTTGTATTTCAAGTCATGTCTGTGTTTCAACTCAGGAGTTCTTACGGATTTTATTGAAAAAGGATTGAAATTTTCTATTTTTGTTTTCTTCTTACCGTCTACAACTGTCATTTTTTCCATTTTCTTAGTAAATTTTGCAAATTTTTCAGAAAGGTATTCCAAATTATCCTGTTTCATTTCATAAATAAACCTCGACGGTTTTATCATAAAGTTCATCTGTCCCCATACCATTCTTTCGGATACATGAGAAATGAAAAGTTCTTTTTTCGCTCTCGTTACCGCCACATAACAAAGCCTTCTTTCTTCTTCAATATCCTCTTCAGGTGTTTCAAAATTACATGACGGAAAAAGTCCGTCTTCCATTCCTGCAATAAATACATAATCAAATTCAAGACCTTTTGAACTGTGTACAGTCATAAGTTTTACAAAATTTTCCTCATTTTCCATTTCATCAGTAGATGTACTGAGAGATACCATATCCAGATATTCATTTAACGAAAGTCCTTCATTCCGCTTTTGAGCTTCAGTTATACTATTTAAAAGCTCTTCGATATTTTTTACCCTGTCTTCTTTGTTATCTTCTATCGAGTCAATGTACTTAGTTTTTGACAAAACTTCATCAAATACTTCTTTTACAGATAATTCATCCAGACTTTCATAAATTCCCTGCATCATATTATAGAAATTTGTAAGAGTTTCTTTCACGCCTGCTCTTATTCCCGCTATTTCATCTGTAAACTTAAGGGCATCCAACATTGAAAGTCCCTTTTCTTCTGCAAGAGACCCTATCTTTTCCAAAGTTTTATCCCCTATGGAACGTTTAGGAATATTTATAATTCTTAAGAAATTATGGTTATCATTCTTATTGTTCAAAAGACTTAAATATGCTAAAATATCTTTAATTTCTTTTCTCTGGAAAAATTGCATTCCGCCATAAATTTTATATGGAATATTTGCTCCGAGAAGTTTTTCTTCAAGAACTCTTGACTGGGCATTGGTTCTGTATAAAATTGTCATATCTTTATAAAAACACCCTCCTGAAGATTTTGACTTTATGTTTTCGACTATATAGTCAGCTTCATTGTAGACATTTTCCGCATTGAATATTTTGATTTTTTCTCCCTGTTCACCGTCAGTCCAAAGTTTTTTCCCTTTGGAACTTTTATTATTTTTTATAATTTCATTGGCCACATCAAGTATTCTTTTTGTAGATCTGTAATTTCTTTCAAGTTTTACTACAAAAGCATCGGAATAATCTCTTTCAAAATTCAATATATTATTTATATTTGCTCCTCTGAAAGCATATATACTCTGATCTTCATCTCCTACTACACAAATATTCTTATATTTTGAAGCAATCATATTTATTATTTGATACTGAATATCATTAGTATCCTGATATTCATCTACAACTATGTACCTGTATCTGTCCTGGACTTTTTCAAGAACGTAAGGATCTTCCAACAGTTTTCTGGCATTCAAAAGTAAATCCGAAAAATCCATTGCATTATTTGCCTTTAAAATTTGGTTATACTTTACATATATGTCATAAAATATTTTATTGGCAGGTAATTTTATGTCTATTTCATCTTCCAGTTCCGCTGTTCCTATCCCCTGTTCTTTCAGTTTACTTATTCTGTTGGCAATTCTACCTGATGCAAAGTCGTCATCTTTTATATCCATTTCTCTTTTTATTTTAGTAATTATCGTTTTCTGATCATCTATATCATATATATTGAAATTTCTTCCATAACCTATTCTTTCAGAATAAGTTTTCAGCAGTCTTACTGAAAATGAATGAAATGTCGATACTACAAGGTTATACGAATCGGCACCTATTAATGCTTCAGCTCTTTCCTTCATTTCTTTTGCCGCTTTATTCGTAAATGTCAACGCCAGTATATTTAGTGGCGAAACATCTTTTTCTCTTATCATATGAGCTATTCTGTATGTAACTGTACGTGTTTTCCCGCTTCCTGCACCGGCAAGTATTAAAATAGGACCGTCTATTTTTTCCGCCGCTTTTCTCTGTTCACTGTTCAATTCATCTAAAATACTCATTTTTCTACCTTTCTTTTTCATCTGCTAAATTAATATTATTTATATGTTCCTAATTTTCAATAATAAAATTTAAAATATATTTATACTTGTATTATGCTTTTATACTTATATCATTGTCATTATATCACAATCGACAAATAAAAAAAAGGGCAGAGACTAAATATCGAATTTATAAAAAATCTCCCTAAAAATTAGAGAGATTTTCTGAAAAATTATATATTTCCTAATAGTATATCCATTAAGTCCTTATAACTCTTAAATAAACTTAATTTTTCGGATTAAATAAAGGAAATACAAGCAAATGCGATATTCCTATAATAAACACAGAATAAATTAAAGGATTGTATTCATAAGCTTTCTTTAAATTTAAACTTATAAGTTGAATACTTGCCCTTGTTAATCCTATACTCCAATAATTAATTCCGAAAGGTTTTAAAATTAAACTCAGTGGTGTCGGCAACTTAAAATAATAAAAAATATAAATTACAATCGGGAGACTTATATACAAAAATATATTTCCTTTATGATAATTGTACAGTAATAATAGATATTTTTTCATATATTATATGTTACATTAAAGCATTCATTATTAATTTAAAATTGTATTCTTTTGTTTTCTTTGAAATCATAAACCAGTCTATTACTGTCCACACACCGCAGGCACCACATGTCAGAAATTTAAGAATTCCTAATCCTGTTTCTCCCAACATGAACCTGTCAATACCCCATTGCCCTAAAAATATTGAAATCAAAATCATTGTAGAAGCATTTTTCAATGAAATAAACTGTAAACGATCAGCATTTTCTTTCGGTAATTTTCTTATTCTTTCTTTTAGCATATAAATTTTATCTGACGGCAAATTATTTGAATGAGCCATCAAAAAATTATTCACAAATTCTTCACTTACTGTTACATTTCTTCCGGTATGAAAATTTCCCTGCATTTGAAAATCATCATAAACACTTTCGTTTGTCGTTCCTTCTTTCTTCATATAAGCATCTTCTCTCATCTGTGAATCATAATTGTTATCTTCATTTACCATTGCTTTCCTCCTCATTATTTTTTTATTAATTATATAAAAATATCTATGTATATGTCAACATTTATCTAACATATAAAATTTTTATAAATGATAATTTTAATAATAATATAATAATTAACAGCAAAAATTCATTAAAAAATCATTTTTTCTTTATTTTCCGAATATCAATTAATAAAGAGGCTCTATATGAATTAAAACTCTTTTTATATTTTTATATTTATGTTTTATAAATTTGGAAATTTTGTTTGATATTTCATGGGCTTCATGAACCGACATCGACTTATTTACTCTTATATCAACAAAAATATAAACATTTTTCCCTGAAGTAGTCATTCTAAAATCGTGGGCATTTTCTATTTCTTCAAATTTAAATACATCTTTTTTTATATTTTCAAGTAATTCTTCATCCTGAGAATCAAGAAGTATTAAAGCATTCTCCTTTATAAGTTTATACCCTTCTCCGATAATATAAATTGATATAATTATCCCTATTACCGTATCAAAGACAGGATTTATAACCGCAAGAAAAATTCCTGCAAGTACTGCCGATGATACCGCTATATCAGCCTTATAGTCTTTCAAAAGAGAATTTATAAGCTGTCCTCTGTAGGTTTTTGTTTTATATTTCATAAATATCAATTGGAAAATTTTTATTATTATTGCCGTTATAGTTACTAAAATAGGAATCGGTCCTATAAGAATATGATTTTCATTTGAAAATGTGTTTCCAATATTTCCCTTTATTAAATCAAAAGCTGTAAGAATAATAAAGGTTCCGATTATAACACTGAAAACCGATTCTATTTTACCATGCCCGAAAGGATGATCCTTATCTTCAGGATTTGAACCGAATTTTAATCCTATTATTACAAGTATGTTTGTAATCAGATCTGAAAGAGAATTTATACCATCTGCAAGTAAAGAAGTGCTTTTAAACATTATCCCTGAAATAATTTTCAGTAATGCAAGTACTATATTTATTAAAATAGCAAATTTAGATACAAAAAATAAATTCTTTTCCTGTTTCTTATTTTCCGTTAAATTTTCTAAAATGTAATTATTTTCAGTTTTTATAAACCTCTGTTTTTCAAGAAAATTATTCATTTTTTTATGGTTTTTTACTATGAGAGAATCAAAATTGTTATTTATAAGCCAGTTTATAATATATTTCAGTAATATTGTTCCGTACCCGTTATTTCTCAACCTATTTATTATGAATATTCTTTTCAATTCAGTATTTTCCTTTAATTCAATAACTGCATATCCGTAAATTTTTTCTTCGGAATATAAAATAAACAGCTTTTCCTTATCATTATCAAATCTAAATTCAGAATCCATACTTTTTATTTCCGCAATTTTATTTTTTTGTTTGTTATTATCCCATAAAATAATATTCATAGTCGTTCTCCCTGAATTAATTATATGATAAAAAAATAGCAATGAAGTATTCTTTTCTTGCTATTACCTTTAATTTATATTTTATTATTTGTCATACGCCGAACCTTTGAAAAAATCTCACCGCCGGTTTCTCAGATTAAAAACTCAAAAACAGCGACCCTGTAAACCTAAAGAAATCGATTTAGTGCTGCTTCGTTCCCAACCTGACACGGTTCACCGACTCTCTACAATACAGGACTGTCTTCTCAACATTTTTAGTCTGAGGCTTTGGCACTGAAACTATCCTCAGGCTCGACATCACCTCTACTAAAGCGGGTTGTAGATATAGGGCACCGCTAACTCCCCGGCTAGTATGACAATAATTATACTATCACTTTTTTATTTTATTGTCAATTACCTTTTTAAACTTAACAGGACAAAAATGAAAATCCTTTAACAATCATTAAAATATTTCCATCTTTTTGTATCAATTTATTTTTTCTATTCGATAATAAAATCATATTTGCATTTATCAGAATAATCTGACATAACACAAGTATTCTATAAAGAAAGAGTACTTAAAGATTAATAAATTAAAAATGAGATAAAAGAGACTGGTTAATTCCTTTCTTTTCATTATAATTGTACTTAACGAGTTCCCAATATCCGTATTCAATCTTATAAGGATGTAGCAGTTATACAAGATATTATTATTTTATTGTTCCTTATATATTTTAAATACAGACTGACCGGGTAAAACCTTAATTTCACCTTTGTTTCTCAACCTTTAGAGGTATCAATATTTTATAGGTCTTTTTTTATTCTGTTACAGCCAGTATTGTTTGAAAAGGATTTAAAATTATTCCATTTTCTTTAACTTCAGGATTTTCTATATTTGTAAGTAATATTTCTTTTATCTTGAAGTTTACAGAAAATTTTATATCCTGCTTTTTATTTGAAAAATTATTTACACAGATTATTTTATGTTCATTATCCGTTCTTAAATAAGCTATAACTTCATCATTTTCAATACTAACAGGTATAAATTCCCCAAAAATAAGACAATTCGAATATTTACTGTTTTGTCGAAGCCTTATCATTTTTTTATAATAAGATAAAACTGAACTTTTATTCTTTATTTGTGCTGCAACATTTATATTTTTATAACTGTCATTCATTTTTATCCATGTTTTTACAGGTATTTCTGAAAATCCTCCATTTTCATTGGCATTCCAGTGAAAAGGAGTTCTTGAATTATCTCTGCTTCGTCTATTTACATGGTAAAGTGCTTCTTCAGGAGAATATCCTTCTTTTATAGCACGATAATATTGATCTTTACTTGCTATATCATCAAACTCTTCTACTGATTTTCTTTCAAAGTTGCTTATCCCCAATTCTTGTCCCTGATATATGAAAGGTGTCCCCTTTAGAAAGAAAAACAGACTTCCAAGTAATTTTGCAGTAAGTTCACCGGCATTTTCCCCGAAATATTTATCAATACTCCTCGGTTGATCATGGTTTTCAAGAAATGGAGCACCCCATCCGTATTTCTGAATTATTTTCTGACTTTGAAATATTTTTTCTTTTAATTCTTTTACGGTAAAATTTCTTCTTCTGAAATAAGTTCCCTCTTCCATGTCCAAATCAGCATAGTTGAAATCAAATATCATTGAAAAAAAACCGTTTTCCCCTATAAATTTTTCATATCTGTCATACTCCAAGTCAGGAGTTTCAGCAACTGTCACACAATTATATTTTTTAAACGTTTCATTGCTTAGCTCCTCAAGAAATTCTTCTATTCCGGTTTGATTTAAAGTATATTTTATATTGAACCCGAGCCCGTCAACCCCGTCAACAGGCAAATCTAAATATCTCTGATCTTTTTTAATGGAATTAATAGCATCTATCCTAAAGCCTGCAATACCTTTTTCCAACCAATAATTTACCATTTTGTAAAGCTCCTTCCTCACCTCAGGATTTTCCCAATTCAAGTCAGGCTGTTTTTTTGTAAATAAATGTAAATAATACATTTCATTTCCGTCTTTATCCCTTTCCCCCTCGATTTTTTCCCAGACCGAACCTCCAAAATGTGAACGCCAGTTTGTAGGAGGAAGTCCGTTTTTTCCTCTTTTAAAAATATAATAATCTCTATATTTACTCTCAGGATTTTTTAATGCTTCCTGAAACCATTCATGTTCGTCAGAAGTATGATTTATTACTAAATCGAGAATGATTTTTATATTTCTTTTTTTTGCTTCTTTTATGAGATTGTCCAAATCTTTCAATGTACCGAATTCAGGAGCAATATCGTAATAATCTGAAATATCGTAACCGTTATCGTCCATAGGAGATTTAAATATCGGACATATCCATATAAGAGTTATACCTAAGTCACTTAAATAATCCAATTTTTCAGTGATTCCGTTCAAATCTCCTATACCATCGTTATTACTGTCATAAAAACTTTTCGGATATATTTGATAAGCCACTTCTTTTTTCCACCATTCTATATGCTCTTTTTTATTATTCACTTTTATTTTTTCCTCCTTATTTATAAATGAACTGTTTCTTTGCCGTGAAGACCCATCGTCGCTTTCACATTCTCACTATCGGCTACAAAATTTTTTCATGAAATTTTGAATGTCGAAGTTCTACTTATTATTTAACTTATATATTTCTATGGCCATTACAATTTAACTTCACTTTTATTTAAAAGCATTTTTACAATTTTAAGCCCTCTTCAATATTCAAATTTTACTGCGTAAAAAATATGTAAAGTAAGCATTGCAAAAACATTCTTTTTGTTTTTTTTACAGCGAACTGGCATTTTTGAACTTCAGTAAAATTTGAGTTGAATTGTTTTTTGACCCAACCTTTTTTATAAAAAAGTTGGATATATTTTTTTCAAAAAAAGCTTAAAAAGTCTGAAATAATAAGATTTTATATTTCAGACTTTCACATTCCGTTTTATCAATTTTTTATTTTTAATTTTACTATTTAAGTTCAGGCCAGTATCCTTTATTAGCTTCTATCAAATCATCTAATATTGCTTTCGCCACTGTTGCACTAGGTACAGTTCTTGATAATGTAATCGCTTGCCATAATTTTTCATAAGAACCTGTAATCCATGCTTCTACTACAAGTTTTTCAACTGAAACCTGCTGTTCCATAAGTCCTTTCTGAAATTGAGGAATTTTCCCCTGACAAATTCTTTCCGGACCGTTTGAACCTACTATACAAGGAACCTCAACCATCGCAGTCGGATCAAAGTTTGAGACTGCTCCGTCATTCTCCACTATAAGAAGCATTCTTTCATGAGTATTATACGCTATTGCCCTTGCCAAATCCACTATATATGAAGCATGATCATCCACATGAAGCTTTGTTCCCGCAGAAGTTCCTTTTTCAGCAATTGCTTTACATTCACCGAATACAAACTTCTCTCTTCCTTCCATTACTTCATTTGCCCTTGTATGATTAGGATTTGAATGGGCAACTACATAATCAGGGAAATAATAATATTTCAAATATGTATTCGGTAATGTATTCTTATCAAGTAAACATACATCTTTTGCTTTTGTAAATGTATCACTCCAGCTTGCTTCAGTATTTTCTCCTTCAATTTCTACATTATAACCTACTTTTTCAACTTGCTCTCTTAATTTCGGCATTAAGTCATTTCCTTCTTTATCCCTTATATCTGTCCACCACCCGAAATGGTTCAATCCGAAATATCTTATTACCATATCTTTTCTTGATTTTAATCCGAGCATTTCCGCCATTCTTAATTCAATTCCGATAGGCATATCACATATATTTAATATTTTCGAGTCAGGTCTGAGTCTTCTTGTAGCTTCGGCAACTATTGCGGCAGGGTTGGAATAATTCAACATCCATGCATTTGGAGAATACTTTTCCATATAGTCAACCAGTTCAAGCACTCCTCCTATAGATCTCATTCCGTATGATATTCCTCCCGGACCGCATGTCTCCTGTCCCACTACTCCATGCTTTAAAGGTATTTTTTCATCTTTTTCTCTCATGGCATATTTTCCGACTCTTATATGTGCCATAACAAAATCTATATCTGTAAATGCTTCTTCAGGATCTACAGTATAGACAAATTTAATATCAGGAGCTTTTTCTTTTATAAGTATCTCACAGGCTTTAGCTATAATTTCCTGTCTTTCCTTGTCATTATCGTAAAACTTGATTTGTCTTATTGGAAATTTTTCCAGATTTTCCAGTAACATAAGTACTATCCCCGGAGTAAATGTACTACCGCCCCCTGCAACTACAATTGAAAATTTTTTCATTTGAACTACCTCCTAAATAATTTATTTTATTTTTTGTTTTATTATAAATGAGCCTTTTTTGATTTCAAATTTATTATATTCCTTATTTTTAATTTTGTCAAGACATTTACGTAAATCTTTTTATAAATTTGAAAACATTTTCATAAAAGATTATAAATTATAAGAAAAAAATACAAAACTTATACCTTTATTTAACATATATTCTTTATTTATATAATAATCAGATAAAAAACATATAGATAACCTATATTGTTATTTCTTCTATTTTAATATATAATAGTTTAAATAATACGAAAGGAATTAATATACATATATGAGTAAATATAAGGAAGTATACAATGATATTAAAAATAAAATAAAAACCGGCACTATAAATCCCGGTGGTTTCCTAAAAAGCGAATCCGAATTAGCTCAGGAATACTCCTACTCCAAAGACACTATAAGAAAAGCTCTTTCTTTACTTGAAGTAGAAGGATTTATTCAGAAAATAAAAGGTAAAAATTCTCTCGTACTTGAAAAAACATATTTAAAAAATATATCACTTTCTTCTATACAAACTTTTCAGGAATTAAATAAAATCAAAAACCTGAATGTAAAAACAGAAGTAATCAGCTTATATATTGTTCAGGGAATCAAAGAATTAATGAAAACTTTTCAAGTATCTGAAAAAGCCGATTTTTATAAGGTAACCCGTACTTATTGTTTGGACGGAGAAGTTTTAAGTTACGATATTTCCTATTTTGACAGAAAAATCGTTCCTTTCCTGAATAAAAAAATTGCTCAGAAATCCATATATGAGTATATTGAAAAAGAATTAAAACTTAAAATATCTCATTCCCGTAGAGAAATCAAGTTCAGACATGCTACTCCTGAGGAAAAGAAATATATAGATTTAAAAGATTTCAATATGGTTGTCATCATTGAAACTCACGCTTATCTTTCAAACGGTTCTCTCTTTCAGTATGAAATTACCGCTCACCGTCCTGATAAGTTCACTTTTTCAGCTATAGCTAAAAGATGATTTTTTAAAAATTTTATTAATTTTTATATCAATTGTACTATTTTTTCTGAAGTCTCTATAATTTATAAAGCAAGTGCAAAAAACCTATTTACTGTAATTTAAACTAAATTAAATATAGAGTATGTAATCATAACCATATTTGGAAATTATCTAAATTATGAAAAAGAGTGTGAGGGCATTAATGCCCTCTTTTATTTTACTCTATGCTTATTAATGCCTATTATCCTTAATGATCTTTACCTCAATATTTTTAAATAAATTATTTTTTTATAAGTTCTTCCACTCTGTCTCTTACCTGTGGAACAGACAGACCTATTATTACTTGTATAGCTTTTCCTTTTTTTACTACTCCGTGTGCTCCGGCCTGTTTAAATACAGAATCCGGGTGAAGTAACTTTTCATCTTTCACACTTACTCTCAATCTTGTAGCACAGTTATTCAGATCTTCTATATTCTCTTTTCCGCCGAGAGCTTCAAGTATTATAATTGCCTGATCCATATACATATCATTATCAGAACTTTCTCCACTTTTTTTCGCTTTATAATCAGCTTTAGTGTACAGTTTAGTTTCAGCTTCCTCCTCTTCCCTTCCCGGTGTAGCCAGATTCATTTTTTCAATGAGAAATTTGAATACAAAGAAATATATAGCTGTAAATACAAAACCTATTGCGATCTGTGTAAACATCATACCGCTATGATTTTTAAACATCGGTATCCAGTTTTGGAAAAGAAAATCCAGTAATCCTCCCCCGAAATTTCCGACAACTCCGAAAGCATACATAACTGCAGCCATTGTTGCCGCCAATATTGAATGAACTGCAAACAATACAGGCGCTATAAACAAAAATGTAAATTCAAGAGGTTCAGTTATACCTGAAACTACCGCTGTGAGTACTGCCGGTATAAGAAGCCCTGCAACTATTTTTTTCTTGCTCGGTTTGGCAGTTACATACAATGCCAATGCTATCCCTGTACAACCGAATATTTTGGAATTTCCGTGAAGAGCAAATCCTCCCTGTGGAAATAATACCTTTAAAGATTCCATGCTTGAAGAAAATTCTTGTATATGTTGTGTCCAATAAGCAGTTATCCCATTTTCAACAACTGCCGGTCCAAATATGAACGGCCCGTAAATAAAATGATGAAGTCCTGTAGGTATAAGTATTCTTTCAAGAAATGTATAAATCCATACTCCTACAACTCCTGAAGCTACAAGCAATCCTTGTAATGCAGCTATACCTAACTGTATTTTAGGCCATACTATAACAGTTATCAAGGCACAAGGTATCATTACTATAAATCCTACAATATATACAAATACCGAACCTTGAAATATTCCCAGAAAATCAGGTAGTTTTGTGTCAAAGAATCTGTCATGAAGATAAACAACTATTCCTGCAATTACAATTGCTCCAATCAAACTTGTATCAAGAGTTTTTATACCTGCAATCGTTGTAAGTCCGCTTGTTCCTCCAACTTCCTGACTAAAATCCACTCCGAATCCCCATAAAGTCAGAAAACCGTTTACAAAATAATTAAATGTACAATAAAGAGCGAATGTTTCCAGACATGCTCTTGCATTTGCTTTTTTTGCCAAACTTACAGGTAAGCCTATTGCAAATAATAAAGGCATCTGTCTGAATACTGTCCAACCCCCTTCTTCTATGAGCTGCCAGAATTTAAACCATTGGGTGTCCGGATTTGCAATGCTCCCCATTACTCCCGGATTTTTAAATACTGAAGTCAGCCCCACTACTAATCCCGCGAATGCAAAAAATAGTACAGGAGTAAACATTGCTCCTCCAAAACGCTGAATTTTTTTCAACATAAAAAACTACCTCCTAAATAAAATTTTTTTTGTTCTGAATTTTATTGTATCTTATAAGTTTGGTATATCCCATATTTTATTTTTTGTCAAAAACATTTTTTTTAATAATTGTTTTTATTTTATTTATTCTAATCCTTTTTAATAACTTGATTTTTTTCTTTATTTACAATATAATAACAAAAAGACGAAAAAAAATATATATTTTTTCGTATGAATTAATTTTATTAATTTATATTAAAAATTTATATAAATATATAACGAAAATAGAAAAAAATTTTTTCGCTTTTTAGGAGGTTAAATAAATTGAAAGATATATATTTCTCTCAAAGTATTATAAACACTGTAAAAAATGATATAAATATTGATTTTTCAAAAAAAATAACAAAAAGAGAAAGATTATTTCTAAAACTGCTTTTTTTTAAAATTATTTCCAATCCGAAATCTTTAAATAAATTAGAAATAGAGCTGAATGAAATGGTATCGACTTTAGGACTTTCTTCTATAGAAGAGTTCCAAAGTTTCTTGAAAAAACTGACAGAAAAACATATTCTTTTTGATATATCCACTAAATCGGGAAAATATTCAGGAATTTTTGCTTTAATTTCTTCTTTTATTTTAAGTATGAATTTCTGTCAGATTTTCTTTACTGAAGAATTCAAATATTGTTTTTCCAATAAAAAAAATATATTTTCCCTATTAGAAATTGAAAAATTCATATTTATGGAAGACGCATTTTCTTTCAATCTTTACAGCAATATAATAAAAATGTCCGACAATAAGAAGGAATTTACACTACCCTTAAGTTCTTTAAAAGTATATCTGAACTCTACAGATAAATATAAACGATTTTTTGACTTTGAAAAACATATTTTGAAAAAAGCTGTTTTTGATATTAATACTTTTACAGATTTTCATATTAAATATAGAAAGATAAAATCAGGAATAAAAGCAAGTAATAAAATTGTATCTATTAACTTTACAATAAGGAAATCCAAACAGATTCCTATTCTGTATGATGATACAATTTACAAAATGCTCGAACTTGTAAAGGACAGAGTGGAAAATCCTGAAGAAATTTATAATCTTTTCCTGCTTTACTCTTTGAAAAGAGGACATAAATATGTATATGATAACATAGATTACCTAAAAAACAATTCTTCTGAAAACTTTGAAAAAAAACTGAAAAGAGCTCTACTCCTTGATCTTGCTGCAAACAAGCTTAAACTTTATGTAAATATAAATGAAACTGTAAAATCTCCTGCAATGTTACACAACATACTTATGCAAAATATAAACTTTATTAAAACATATTATCCTAAAATAGACATACTCCAATATACTACAGGCTCACTGAACTTGAAAAATATACGCTTTTTCAAAGATCAGGATGTTTTTGAATTTTCCAATGATGAGCTGGAATTATATATTAAATATCATTCAAATAAAAAATCCGTTATCAAAATTTATCTTCCTGATAACATTATTAAAAAAATTAAGAAAGCGAGGCAAAATAATGAGAATACTCATAGTTGAAGATGAAAAGAACTTAAATGATATTATTGTAAAAAAATTGAAAACGGAACATTACGGAGTAGATAGCTGTTTTGACGGTAAAAGTGCTCTCGAATATATTTTATCCGTTGAATATGATGCAATTATTCTGGATATTATGCTCCCTAAAATGAACGGCTTTGAAGTCCTGAAGAAAGTCCGTTCTGAAAATATTAAAACTCCTGTACTTCTTTTAACTGCACGTGATAGTATTGAAGATAGGGTAAAAGGGCTTGATCACGGAGCTGACGATTATCTTGTAAAACCCTTTTCCTTTGATGAATTGTTGGCACGTATACGTGTCATGTTAAGGCGTACTTCCGACAATGCCAATAATATCTTTACTTTGGCGGATCTAACTATAAATCTGGATTCAAGAAGTGTTATAAGAAATAATACTTCAATTAAACTTTCTGCTCGTGAATTTACAATTCTTGAATATATGATAAGAAATAAGGAAAAAGTACTGTCAAGAGAGAAAATTGAACAGCATGTATGGAACTATGACTATGAAGGAGGAACAAACGTAATAGATGTATATATAAGATACCTGAGAAAAAAAATAGATGATGGTTTTACTCCAAAACTCATACACACAGTCAGAGGAATCGGGTATATATTAAAGGAGGGAAATGAATAAACTGTCTATTAAATTGAAAATAACTTTCTGGTATATGAGCCTGATGACAGGTCTTGTAATAATATTTCTCGGAATTATTTTCTATATAAGTGAAAATATTATACGAAATTCCGTATATAATACTCTAAAACAGACTGTCAATAATGCCGCTCAGGAAATTGATTTTTATGGAGATGGTCTTGAAATAGATGCAGACCTTCAAATATTTAATAACAATATTTATATATCAATTTACGATGACTCGGGTTTTATTTATGGAAACTATCCTTTGAATTTTAAAGATGAAAAAATATTTTCCCATAATGTTATAAAGTCTATAAAATATAAAAATGAAAAATGGTATATTTATGAACTTAAAAAAAATTATGAAAGTTACGGAAATATATGGATAAGAGGAGTGACTCCCGCTTCCGAATCCGAAGGAGTACTTGAAATTATAATTTTTATTTCCCTTGTAATTTTACCCTTTTTCCTTATATTTGCAGCAATAAACGGCTATATAATAACTAAAAATGCTTTCAAACCTATTGAAAAAATAAGAAATGCGGCAGAAAAAATAAATGAAGGAAATGATTTATCCCAAAGAATAAATATCGGACAGGGAAATGACGAAATTTATTCTTTAGCAAATACTTTTGACACAATGTTTGACCGTCTGCAAAATTCTTTTGAAAATGAAGTTCAGTTTACTTCAGACGTTTCTCACGAATTAAGAACTCCTATATCAGTTATTATTTCTCAATCTGAATACGGAGTTGAATATTCGGATTCTCTGAATGAAACTAAAAAAATTTTAAATATAATCTTGAAAGAAGCCCAAAAAATGTCTAATCTTATTTCCAGACTTTTAACTTTGGCAAGGATAGATAGAGGACATCAAAAACTTAATCCGGAAAATATAAATGTAAGTGAACTTGCTGAAATTGTGATTGATTCTCAAAAAAATGAAGCAAAAAAGAAAAATATTACAATTACCGGAAAAATAATTCCCGACTTATATATGACAGTCGATGAAATGATGATTATGAGAGTATTTATAAACCTTCTCTCAAATGCTGTTTCTTACGGAAAAGAAAATGGAAATATTATTGTAGAACTGTTTCAGAATAATGGCAGCCTCATAGGAAAAATAACTGATGACGGAATAGGTATTTCTCATGAAAATATAGATAAAATATGGATGAGATTTTTTCAGGTTGATACCTCCCGTACAGGGGATAATATAGGATTGGGATTATCAATGGTAAAACGGATTATAGAAGCACATAAAGGAAAAATTTCGGTACAAAGTGAACTTGGAAAAGGAAGTGTATTTACATTTGAAATACCTTTAAATATTGAAATTAAATCGAAAAATTAAAGTTCTCATTTTTCTTTAATGTTTTAATGATATAATATTTTTACAAAAAAATGTTTCATAAAATATAAAACAAATTTGGAGGATTAAAAACAAAATGAGAAAAAAAATATTAAAAATAACATTATTAGGAATGATGCTACTCTCTCTTTTAACATTCGGAAATAAAAATACAAAGTCAATGTATTCAAATTTTTCCACTAAAACTCAGAGTAACTACATAGGAGAAAGTAAAGCAAAATCAATAGCACTTGCAAGAGTTCCGGGAGCTAAAAATCGTCATATCGTAAAACTGCATCTTGACCGTGAAGATGGAAGAGTCGTTTATGAAGGAAAAATAATTTATAACGGGGTTGAATATGAATTTGATATTGATGCGGTTACAGGAAAAGTTATAAGTTGGGATGTAGACAGAGATTAATTAAATTACAGAAGAAAAGGAAATAAACCTATGAAAAACAAAGTTTTAATGATGATACTTCTTGGTATTGTCATATCGGGAACTGCCGTTTTTGCAGCAGGAACAAAAAAAAGTACTACCAAAACAAGGAAAACCACTGTGAAAAAAAGACGTGAACCTCAAAACACAAAAATAAAATATAAAAAAGCAACTAATACAGCTCCTCAAATTACTTTTGTAAAAGCTGAAGAAATAGTTCTCACTCATGCAGGATTGGATAAAGAAACTGCAAATGTCACAAAAATTTTAATGGAACAACGTGATAAAGTACTTGTTTATAAAATAGTCTTCCATTCAGACAGTAATGATTATAACTATCTTATAAGTTCAAATGGAGGAAAGATACTGAATTATTCTCAAATGAGCAGAGATTACCTTATATCAAACAAGGACTTTATAGGAAACGAAAAAGTTTCAGAAATTATTTTAGGGAAAATAGAAGGAGCTAAAAGTTCCGATATATACGAAATAAGAATAGAAAATGAAAATGATTTACCTATATATAAAGGACGTGCAATTTATAACGGAAAAGATTACAGATTCACTATTGATGCTTTAAAAGGAAATATTTTAAAATCAGAAGAAGCTGTATTCAGTTCTTTTTAAAAAGGGAGGAAATGAAATGAAAAAAAATTTTTTAAGTACAGGATTGCTCGCAATACTTATATTGGGGGTAATTATATACACGAACATTTATGCAGACAGCTACAAAGAAAATAAAGTAAGATTTTCTAATGCAGATATAAAGATTTCTGTAGAAAAAGCAAAAAAAATTGCTCTTTCCCATTCAAAAGTAGCCGAAAAAGATGCAAGAATTTCAAAAATAAAGTTAGATAGAGAAAACAAAAAACTTGTTTATGAAATTCAATTTTACACTGACAAAAAAAAATATGATTATGATGTTGATGCGAATACAGGTGAAATATTAAGTTATAGTCATAAAAACTTAAGAAATACTGATAAACTGTATTCTTCAAAAAAAATGAGCAGTCATTTGGAAATGAGTGAAAAAAACTATATTGGAGAAGAAAAAGCTAAAGAAATCGCTTTATCAAAAATTCCGGGAGCAAAAAAAAGCCATATAGTAAAACTACATCTTGATCGTGAAAAAGGTAAAATTGTCTATGAGGGAAAAATAATTTATAATTATACTGAATATGAGTTTGATATTGATGCCGTTACAGGTGAAATATTAACTTGGGAAGTAGATAGAGATTAATTTTATTTATTTTTAAATTTTTTAAATATTTATTAAACAAAAAATCGATATTATAACTGTATTTTTATAATCATTTTTACCATCTTTGAAATAGATTAAATATATAAATTCCCTAATCTTCTATTATATTTATGACACTTCAAAATGGTAAATTCTGATAAATAATAATATTGCTTAGTATCGATTTTTTATTTTTGTATTGAAAAAGTTACTTAATATATTGTAAAATGAAAATATAAAGTTTAATATTTTTTATTTGTGACTTCTATTAAATAACTGAAAACTTTATCATATTTTATTTTCATATTTTTTATATTGGTTATAAAAATATATTTATTTATAAAATTGAGTTTATTTCTATAATTTACGTCTTTGAAGTATACTTCATAAATTGAAATAAATTATATTAATAATTTTATGAAAGGAAAATTACAATGACAAATAAAAATTATCATCTGTTTATTATTATTTTATCTTTTATTTTTACTCTCTCTTTTTCTTATGGACTCACAAAAACAAAGAAAACGGTTCCTCTATCTTCTTATATTTACGGAATTACCGTAGATGACAGTTGGAACGGAAAAACCAAAATGCAACACATAATTACTGCAATTAAGGCTATGGATGTGAAACCCACTGTACGTATTGTTATGTCAAAAGAAATATCTCCTGAAAAATATAAGAAATTGTTTGAAGAAATTCATAAAGTGGCTTATATTATGGCTACTCCTGTAGATTCGTATGATATGAAAAAATATGACATTCTTAGTTATTTAAAAAGATTTAAAGACTCCTATGAAGCTTTATCCGAGTATACAGATCTATGGGAAATAGGAAATGAAATAAATGGAGAAGGTTGGCTCGGAAAAAATCCCGAACTAATATCGAAGAAAGCTTACGCCGCATTCAGATATATTTCAAATAATAAAGCAAAAACTGTTCTTACCGCCTATTATTCAGCTCCCGGCGAGCAGCAAATTTCTATGGATAAGTGGCTCATAAAGTATATACCTGATGATATGAAAAAAAATCTGGATTATGTCCTTGTAAGTTACTATGAAGATGACAATAACGGATATCAACCTGACTGGAAAAAAATTTTTAGAAATCTTGAAACTATTTTTCCAAATTCCAAACTTGGAATAGGTGAATGCGGCAATACCCATAAAAAAGCCACAGTCGAAAGTAAAATAAAAATGGTTCGTCATTACTACACTATGCCTAAATATGTTAAAAATTATATTGGAGGATATTTCTGGTGGTACTGGGTTCAGGACAGTGTTCCTCATCAAAAAAATAAAGTGTGGGAAGAAATAAATAAAAGCATGAAATCTTCATAATTTTTGAAAACTCCAATTTCAAAGAGCTTGTTTCATAATTGAAAAATTTACTTGTTTTGAGTATAAAACCTATCTCATAAGATATAAAATTATATTAAATCATAAAATTTATATATATTTAATTTCATAAATTTTAGTAAAAATAATAATTTTTAATTTTTTAAAATATATATTATTTATAAATAAAGAATTATTCTTAAATTATGAAACAGCTCATATTTTATATTCAAAAAATTCTCATATAAATATTTTATCTCTTATCTGTCGGCTTCATTTAATTTTTTATATATTTTTATTATCTTAGTAATTCATTGATATTATTTATCAATTTATTTTTTTATAATTTCTTTTCTGGATTTAATTCATGAGTCCAAAATATTTTTCTTATATTTTTGGAAAAATACCAAACTATTTTTTCACTGATTTTATAAAAATATATAAAATTAGCGATTTAATGTACTTTTTCATTTTATAAGACAGAAATTATAATTATTAAAATAATGAAAAATAAGAAAATATCTTATGTCTGAAAAAATAGTAGTCTTTATAATTTAAATATTTCGGTTAAAATAAATTAATTATAGATTATTATTCTACTGAATAAATTTACAATATATTCAATATAATGAAGAAAAAAATTCAATGAATTTAAAAATCCGTTCTTTTAAACCCAAAGAATTTTCATATCTTTTTATTATATTAATATTTTCTCAAAATTAAAACATGCTTTTAATTCCTTAATTTTTATATATTTTACATAAATATAAGTTTGATTAAAAATAATACTCCTAATATTACCATAATCATTGATACACTTCTCTTTTCATCTTTTTTTGCAAATATATTATAGAAAAGATTTATTAATACATAAGACAATATTCCTAAAGTAAGTCCGTCACCTATGCTGTAAGTTAAAGCCATTGTAGTTATAGTTATAAATGCAGGAAGACCTTCAGTTACATCATGCAAATCTATCTCCTTTAACGAACTTAACATAAGATATCCTACATATATAAGAGCAGGTGCTGTTGCACAGGCCGGTATTGAAATAAATATAGGTGAAAAAAACATTGCAACAAGAAACAGAACTCCCGTTGTAACAGCCGTCCAGCCTGTTCTTCCTCCTGCCATTACTCCCATTGAGCTTTCTACATAAGTTGTAACTGTCGAAACTCCCAATAATGCTCCTACTGTTGTCCCTAAAGAATCAGCAAGAAGAGCTCTCCCCACATTAGGCACTTTTCCATCTTCATCAAGCATATTGGCCTTTGAACATACTCCTATAAGTGTTCCCAGCGTATCAAAAAAATCTACAAATAAAAATGTGCATACTATTACAAAAAAGTTTCCAATATTTTTAAGATCGAAAAATATTGAAAAATCTATTTTTCCGGCAATAGGTGCTATAGATTCAAACTTAAATATTCCTTTCGGAAGATAAATCTGTAAGTCAGCTGCCGCTTGTGGATTAATAAACGCATATATCCATGCAATAAGGGAGCTCACTGCTATCCCGTATAATATAGAACCTCTTATTCTTTTTTTATCCAGTATTGCTATTATGAATAATCCTATTGCCGCAATTCCTACTGCCGGAGTCATTTGACCCATGCTTATTTTTGTAGCTTCATTTGCTACTATCAAACCGCAACCTGAAAATCCTATAAAAGCAATAAATACTCCTATTCCTCCGGTAACAGCATGTTTTATATTTATAGGAATAGAATTTACTACAGCTTCACGTATTTTAAATAGAGTAAGGAATATAAAGATCACTCCTTCTATTAGGACAGCTGTCAATGCCGTCTCCCAACTTATTTTTCCTTTCAATACTACAGTAAAGGCAAAAAAAGCATTAAGTCCCATTCCTGAAGCTAGTGCAAAAGGTAAATCCGCTATAAACCCCATTAAAAAACATCCTATTGCCGCTGCAAGGCAAGTCGCCGTAACAAGTGCTCCCGCATCCATCCCTGTTTTAGAAAGAATATTCGGATTAACAGCTATGATATAAGCCATTGTAAGAAATGTAGTCAATCCGGCAAGAATTTCCTTTTTCATGTCTACATTTTTTTCCGCCAATAAAGGAAACACTCTATATATTCCCTTTAAATTCCGTTCCCTTGGATTAATCATCATTACCTCCCGATTTTTTGTATTTTATTGTCTATTATAAACTAAACCTCTATTTTTATCAACTTTTCTTTTAATTTTTTCCATATATTTTTTTAAAGAATAATATATTGATTTTTCCTTATATCTATTATTATATTTTAAGAATTCAAAACTTTTCCAGCTAGTAAAAGGAGTATAAAGACATCAATGAACTTTCATAAAAAAATGAAAAAAATAAAAACTTCGACATTTTCATTTATTGAATACATTAATTTTTTCAAAATTTGTCGAAGTTTTATCGTTATTTAATAAATTTTTTCAATTCTCTTTCAGATTTTTCCCTTATATAAAGTTTATTTCCTTTTTGAGCCACTTCCCTGTAAAGGTTTTCAGCCTCTTGAATTTTTCCTGCTTTTTCCTTGATAGAAGCAAGATCATATTTTAGAGAAAGTTCAAGACGTTTTGATACTTTCATTCTAAGGGTTCTTTCAAGTATCTCTATTATTTCCTCATATTTTTCTTCTTTAAACAAAAGTAATTCAAGATACTTAATTAAATTCTCCATTTCTATACGTTTGTTTTTATATTTGAATTCATTTTCATATATTTCCCTGCATTTACTGTAAATTTCAGCGGTTTCATCCTTCCTGTTCAGATTGTATAGAGCCAACATAAGATTATAATAATATATGACTTTATCCGCTTCGGCTATTGCAGTAACTCCTGATATTTCAACATCTGTTAAATAATCATAAGCCTTTGCAATTTCTCCTCTTGCAAAATATCCCAGAAAAAAATTCATTTTCATATAATGTCTGTATTTTTTATTTTTTACGCTGTTATACTCATTTTCGGTCAGTTTAATAAATTTTTCCGGTTCCAGTTCCTCTTCAAGAATATTCGTGTACTTTTTGTAAAAATATCTAAATATTCTTGTTTTTATTTTTAAAAACAGAATATCCCCGAGTACAAAAGAACCCGCAATTACGAGATATGTTCTCAACGGATTTTCCGTTTGAAAGGAAAACAGCATAATAAGTAAAATAGCAGGTATTAAAAAGCAGAAATATAGGATTAAAGTTTTTCTATAAATACTCATATTTTCCTTCCTTTTTATCCGTTAGTTTTTTCAATAACCTCATCAATTACTTCATCAATGTCTGAAAATATTCCATGTTTTTTCAGCATATACATAGCAAGCAGCATAAATATTGTTGTAGGTATTACTATATCAAAATATCCGAATCCCGCTCCCATTCCAAGACCTGCCGTAATCCATATAGTTGCTGCTGTCGTTATCCCTGATATTGTATTTTTTGAATGAAGTATAACTCCTCCTCCTAAAAAACCTATTCCTGAAACTATTTGTGCAGGTATTCTCGCAGTATCAACTTTAAGAACTCCTGCTATTTCAGGATTCTTCATTGCCAGATTAAGTACATTTTCATCTATTTTACTTTGTATCATAACAATTAATGCCGCACCTAAACAAACTACAAGATGAGTCGTTATACCGGCAGGTTTTCCACTTTTTTTTCTTTCATTTCCTATAAGTGCTCCTATCAGCCCTGCTGCTAAAATTCTTATAATTATGTCTTCTATTTTCATTTTTTATCCTTATTGAATGTTACCAATACCCTTTCTATTTTTTTATCCTTAACCTTTTGAGGTTTGAATACAATTTCATTTATTATTACAGGCTCTATCTTTTCATTATCTTCAGGAATATATCCTATATGCTCTATAAGCAGACCGCTTAATGTATCATAATGCTTTGACTCCAGTTCTATATGGAAATAATCATTTATATCATTAAGGGAACGTTCCCCACTTATAAGATATTTATAAGGTGACAGACGTTTTATTGAGGAATCTTCATCATCAAATTCATCGGATATATTTCCCATTACTTCTTCTATAAGATCTTCCAAAGTCACTATTCCTGAAAAACCTCCATATTCGTCAATGAGTATGGCAATATGTTTTTTTTCTATTTGAAGTTCATTGAACAGTTCGTTTACGTTTTTAGTTTCAGGGACAAAATATGCTTCCTGAATAATATCTTCCAACCTTATATTATCAAAGCCTTTTTTATATGCCTCCATCATCAAATCTTTCGTAAAAAGTATTCCTACTATGTTGTCAGCTTCATTTTCATATACAGGAATTCTTGAATATTTACCGAACTCTTTCTTTTCAAACAGCTCTTTTATTGACATATCCTTATCGGCAAGAAAAACCTTTGTTCTCGGTATCATTATTTCCCTTGCTATTTTTTCATCAAATTCTATAATATTGTCTATCATTTCTTTTTCTACATCATTTATAATTCCGTGTTCTCTTCCTACCTGAACCAGTGACCTTATTTCCTCTTTGGATACCTGCTCTTCCAAATTATCTTCTTTCATTTTCAGTATAGTCAGTACAGAATTTGTTGATAATGTAAGAATTTTTACAAAGGGAGAAAATATTCTGGAAATCAAAACTATTGTTCCGATTGATGCAAGTGCCATTTTCTCAGAAGACCTGAGAGCTATCCTTTTAGGAATAAGTTCTCCGAAAACAAGAGTAATATAAGACAGCACTAATGTTATCAATATCATAGAAATCTGATTTCCGTAAGGAATTCCGTTCTTTTTCAAATATATCGAAAAATACTGTGCTAATCCGGTTGCTGCCGATGCCGAAGCGAAAAATCCTGCAAGTGTTATTCCTACTTGTATTGTTGATAAAAATTTACTCGGTTCTTTTAAAAGATTTTCTAATAGCAGAGCTTTCCTATCTCCATCTTCCACTAACATTTTCAGCCTGTTTTTATTAATTGAAACTATTGCCATTTCGGCACCGGAAAAAAACGCATTTATCCCTGTCAAAATTGCAATTATTAGAAATTGTAAAAATATACTGCCTCCGGTCGTTGTATCCACGATAGATTTTTCCTCCTATTTCCTTAAAAAATATTTTAAAATTTATTATCTCTAAAATATTTTTTTATTTTCTTTCATACTTAAATTATACTATATTTATTTCAAATATCAATACTAATTTTCTTAAAATTTCCTTTTAATTTTTAATTCATTCCTAAATATGCCGCTCCTATTATCCCTGCATCATTTCCCAGCTGTGCAGGCAATATTTTAAGTCCCTCAATAGTAGAACTCAAGGCATATTTTTTAAGCTTTTCATTTACTTTGTCAAATAGTATTTTTCCTGCAAGGGAAACTCCACCTCCTATGACTATTATTTCAGGATCAAGTATATTCAGCAAATTTCCAAGTCCTAAAGCAATATATTCAGCTTCATAATCTACAAGATTTAATGAAAATTCATCTCCTTCTTTTGCAGCATCAAATATGTCCTTTGCTTCAAGGCTTCTTCCCATTGAAGTAACTTTTTCATAAAGTTTGTTATTTTTATGAACAGTCAGTCTGCTTTCAGCTTCCCTTATGAGACCTGTAGCTGAAGCATAAGCTTCCCAGCAGCCGTTTTGACCACAACCGCAAAGTTTACCTTCTTTTTCAACTTTAGTATGACCTACTTCTCCCCCTGCTCCATTTTTACCACTTACAAGTTTTGAATCAGTAATAATTCCTCCTCCAATTCCTGTACCTATAGCAAGACCGAGTACATTTTTATAACCTTGTGCCGCACCTTTCCACATTTCTCCTAAAGTTATGACATTTACATCATTATCTACTTTTACTTTTTTGTTCAGATGTTTTTCAAATTCTGCTGCAAGATCTACCTCTCTTGGCCACGGAAAATTTGCCCAAAATTTTACTACTCTTTCTTTCACTACAGGACCCGGTACTCCCAATCCTACTCCTTTAACATCATCAAAGTTGATATTGCTTCCCTTAATTTGTTCAATTAATATTTTGGACAATCTTTCAACAGTTTTTTCAAATCCCTCCATAGATTCAGTTTTTACTATTGTTGTAAAAATTATGTTTCCACCTTCATCAACAAGACCTATTTTTGTATTTGTCCCCCCCAAATCCATACCTACATAGTAATTCATAAAAATATGACCTCCTTGAAATTTCCTGTCTATTATTATATTTTGTTTCTTACTACTTAGTTTACCTTATTTATGGAAAATTTTCAATCACTATAAAATTTTTTAACTGTCAAAAAATATAATTTCATAATAGAATTACCGGTTTTTAGAGAAAAATATCTAATAATTTTTTATATTTATTTTTATTTTAACTTTTCTTCATCAATTAAATCATACTTCAAATATATTTTTTTTTCAAATTTTTTTCCTTCCATTTTTTTCAGAAGAGCTTCAGCGCTTTTTTCTCCCATTTTTTCAAAAGGCTGCTTTATATGTACTATTTTACTTAAAGCCATATCAAGGAGCTGTGTTCCGTCAAAGCTTGCAACAAGTATTTCTCTATTCAATTTTTTTATTATTTTTTCTGCAAATACGGCATAAAAATCACTGTTCAGAATAATAGCATCAATTTCCATATTATTTTCAAGTTCTTTTTTAAATTGCTCTAAAAAAATACTTGTTTTTTTAGAATCCATTTTTTTATAAAATTTTTTTACATTTTTTATGTTTTTTTCTTTCAAATATTTAATGTATCCCGCCAAACGTCTTTTAGATGTTCCTGTAGGATCTTTCCAAGTATAATATACAGGCTTTTCTACTTTTTTTATTTCATACAGATACCTAATTAGTCTGTACATTGCCTCTGACTGATCTATCCCTACAGTTTCCAGAGTGTCATCATCATAATATTCGGAGCATGTCATTACATTGTATTTTCTGTTCAACTCAACATAATCCTGCTGATTAATTGACGATGTAATAAATATTATTCCGTCAATTTTTTTTGTTTCCAGAAAATATATGTATTCCTTTATATCATCTGCTCCACTGTATCTTCTGTCGAATTTATTATGAGGAATATGTATCATCCCGCTGTATCCGTTCCGTTTCAGATAATCCAGTACTCCCTTTATGATCTGACTGTAAATTATATTCGTAATATCCGGAACACATATCAAAATTACTTTGCTTCTGTTTTCACGCAATATTTTTGCATTTATATTCGGAAAATAATTCATTTTTTTTATTACAGCTCTTACTTTTTTTTCAGTTTCAAAAGATACTTTTTCACTTTTATTTAAAACTCTTGATACCGTTGCTACTGAAACTCCCGCTTTACACGCAACTTCTTTTATATTCATAATTCACCTTATTCCAAGTCCTGTTATTTTTGTATTGAAATTATTTTTTTAATTTCTTTATATATTCTGAAAGTAATGACGGCCAGTCTGTCTGGATAATATTTATGCCTTTATTTATAAGAACTCCCCAACTTTTTTCAAATCCTTCAAGTATAGCTTTATTGTCGTCATATCCTGCATATAGATTAGTCACATCATTTAATTTTATAGAATTTACCCATATAAAATATCCCTCACTTTGAAGCTTTTTTATGTATTCATCTTTAAAAAATACAGATTTTTCATTTTCGGCTATAAGTTCAAATCCTACAGCATTTACTTGCTTATAATACAACGTCAGTTCTACATCTTTTTCCGTCTTAACTATAGGCATATACATATATTTTACTTTATGTTTTCTAAAAATCTCAAAATATTCCTTTTTAGGAGCACTTTTTATTATCAACTGTTTTTTTATATCGTATTTATCAAAAAATATAAGTAAATCTTCAAAATACTCCCATGCTCTGTCAATATTTATTAACACATCTTTTCCTTCAAAATATTTTAAAACTGTATCCAGTCTTTCGATTTTATATCCTGTATTTTCTCCTATACTGTTATTAAAACTCTTTTTTTCTATTTCTTTTGAAGACATTTCCTTTATATTTTTTCTCTTATTGAGAAGCCTTTTTTCATTTCCGTCATGAAATGCATAATAAATCCCGTCAATTGACTTTATAACATCTATTTCTATTATATCGCCTCCTGACAGTAGCGATGCCTTGTATGCAGGCAGAGTATTTTCAATTATGTTTCCTCCTGATGTTCCTCTATGTACTGCTATAAGGATTTTTTTTTCATTTATTTTTTTGTTTAATAGTTCATTTATTGTTGAATATTCTTTTTTGCCAAACATTTTTTCTTTTTCCAATTTTTTTCACCTTTCTTAAATAACTATATACATAATTTTTATTTTTCTCTTTCATTTCTTCCGTAGATGAAATATAAAGTCGTTGAAGCTATTATCATCAGTACTACCGAATAAACAAGGGCAATAGCCTGAGTGTCCTTTAGTGTCTGTGTAGCATCGGTACTGCTTCTTATAACAATTCCAAGCGTTCTTAACAAAGGATGATACAGAAATACCGTTAAATCATAATCTGCAAGAAGACTGTTGAAATTTAATGCAAGAATTGCCATAGTTGACGGAAGGATGATAGGGAAAATAACTTTTCTGAAAGTATAAAAAGTATCCGCTCCCAAACTTGTAGCTGCTTCTTCCAATTCATTATCAATACTGAAAAATGTAGCTTTCAACATTCTAAGTGAAAACGGTATTTTTACTATTACATAAGCAATAAGTAAAATCCACACCGTTCCTGTAAGTATATTTCCAAAAACGAGAGGATTTTTCCTATCAAAAGCTGTAATAAGTCCTATTGCAATTAATGTTGCAGGTAAAATCCAAGGAATAAGCATTACATATTCAAGTATTAGCGACCATTTATTTTTATACTTGTGAAGTATTCTTGATACTGCCAATGTTAAAATGACAACTATTACTGAAGCTCCTGCCGAATAGATAATACTTGTAACAAAAGGTTTCAGTACTGTTATATTTGAAAACACATCGATATAATTCTGTAAAGTAAATCCTGTTATAACTCCTGTAGATATACTCTTGGAATTTGTGAATGAAAATAATATGACAAAAATTACAGGAATTATATATATAAGAAAAAGTATATATGCCACTATATGTACTAAAATATTAATAACCGGATTATTTATTTTCTGTTTCACAATTACTGATTTTGTTTTGGAAACAGACATAAAATTCCCTTTCTTTTCGAAATAAATCATAAAGGACAATAAAATCAAAGTGGCTATTCCAAGTACCAATGCCAGAACTGCAGCCAAATCCCTTGAAGTTACGGTTTGAGAAAAAGTCAATATCATAGGACCTATAGTCTGAAAGTTTTTCCCTCCAACAATCAAAGGTGCTGATGTTGCTCCAAGCCCTGTAATATAAAGTAAAACTGTAATAGCATATATTGTCGGTTTCAGTACAGGAAGAACTACTTTACGTAATATATAAAACTGAGATGCTCCCATATTTTTTGCCGCTTCAATTGTAGAGTAATCTATTTTTTTTATAGCATTTGAAAGAAATATCACATGATTTGAAGTAACGGCAAAAGTCATAATAAATGCCACGGCTCCGTAGCCTTCAAACCAGTTCGGATTCATTCCCGGAAATATTTTAACTAATGTCCCTGTTATTATACCGTTTGCTCCATATACAAATTTATATCCTGAAGCCAGTACCACTCCTCCATATATAAGTGTAGTCATGTATCCTAATTTTAAAATTTTTGCACCTTTCACATCGAAATAATCTATGACAAGAACTAAAAATATTCCTATAAAATTAACCGTGAACAGCAATGTCGTTGCTAATATAAAACTGTTCTTCAAACTTTTCACAGCTCGTGGAGATGAAAAAAGTTTCTGGACAGAATCAGTTTTAAAAGTTCCATTTTGAAAAAATATAACTTTTAATATGTTCAGATTGGGATAAATTAAAAATGTAATTGCAAACCATATAATTAAAACATACATTATATATGAAAAAAGTTTTGGAGACAATATTTTTTTATTTTTCATTTTAGTCCCCCTCATACTGTAAAATGTCATTTTTATTTATATATAAATCAACTACACTTCCTATTTCATAATCCCGTTTTCCGTCATCTTTTTCAAGAGTTTTAATTTTATGTCCCTCAGTTTCAAACATATATTTTGTGAACATTCCGTAAAATTCCTTATCAATTACTTTTCCTTTTATTTTTATATAATTCTCAGAATTATCACTAACAATAGTATTTATTCTTTCAATTCTTATATACCCGTCTTTATCCGTGTTATAAGAAGTTCCTGAAATTTCATTAAATTTTTTGAGCAGTTTCCTGTCAATTTTATTTATATCCCCTATAAAATTACATACAAATTCAGTTTTTGATCTATTATATATTTCAAAAGGCGTTCCTATTTGTTCAACTATTCCTCTATTAAATACCGCTATCCTGTCAGATAAAGTAAGTGCCTCTTCCTGATCATGAGTTACATAAATTGTAGTTATTCCGAATTTTTTCTGAAGTTCTTTCAATTCATTTCTAAGCTGAATACGAAGCTTGGCATCCAAATTGGAAAGGGGTTCATCCAATACCAGTATTTTTGGCTTTAATATAAGAGCTCTTGCAATGGCAACTCTCTGCTGCTGCCCTCCCGACAGTTCTGATACTTTTTTCCTCAGCTGTACTTCGTTTAAATCTACTTTTTCAGCTATATCCTTTACTTTTTTATCAATATCTTCCTTTTTTTCTTTTCTCACTCTAAGACCAAATGCAATATTTTCATATACTGTCATTGTAGGAAATAAAGCATAGCTTTGAAAAACCATTCCAATTTCTCTTTCTTCAACAGATACATCCGTTATATCTTCACCTTCTATAAAAATTTTTCCTTTTGTCGGAATTATAAATCCGACCAGACTTCTCAATGTAGTTGTTTTTCCACATCCGGACGGACCGAGTAAAGTAAAAAATTCTCCCTCGTTTATTGTCATTGTCAAGTCAGGTATGGCAACAAAATCTCCAAATTTTATTTCTATATTTTTAAAATCAATCATTATGTATTTCTCCTTAATTAAAAGTTTTTTCATTTTCTTATTAAATATATATAAACATTCAGGGAGAGTAATCTCCCTGCCTCCCTTTTATTTTTAATTTTTTCTCCTAATTTTTCAAAACTTTTTCCAATTTACTTCCTGCACTTTTTAAAAAAACTTGACAAGAATACTCAAGTTTTTTTGTAAAAAGTTTGACAAAAACTGTCAACTCAAATTATTTTTTTATCAAAAAATTACAAACTTACTCTACCCAAACAATAATTTTTCTCTACATTAATTCACATATTTTTTATTGAAATAATTTGAATGCCAGAATTTTAAATTAATATTTTACTTTTATATTTCTATTATAATCACAGTTTAATTATACTCTTCATTTAAAATTATTTTATATAATTCCCAATTTTTCAATATTTAAAATTTTCCGAAAAAGTATGAAATTATATCAATCGGGAAAATAGCTATCTGAGTACATTGAATTTACTTTTTTCCAGTCATAATGAATGTTTTTAAGGAGTAAAAATTTCGCAATCTGTAACAGAAGTATGAGGGCAGTAATAGCCCTCACAAAAAACTATTGCAATATTTGAAGTTCAATTTTTTCAATCCATTTATTTATATTTTCCGATACAAATTCCCAATCTATCTCCTGCTTTTTAATAAATGACTTTTCAAATTCTATTATTTTAGGATCTGCCATAGCAAGTGCTTTTGTATTTGCAGGCATGCTTGTAAACTGTTTGGACCATTCAGCCTGTATTTCAGGTGAACCGAACCATTCTACAAAAGCTTTTGCTTTTTCAAGTTTCTTAGTTCCTTTTACAATACCGAAACCTTCTATCACAAAAGGTACTCCCACTTCAGGTCTTACTATTCCTACTTTAACATTATACTGTTCCTCTCTTCCGGCTATACCGCTTGACCATATCTGTCCCATTCCGATTTTTTTATCAGCTATTTTTGAAAACAGATCTTCTCCTTTTACAGAAGGCACTCCATTTTTAAAATATTCTCCTATTGTTTTCCATCCTTCTTCAGAAATTCCGAAATCTCCGTTCTCATCTCTATATCTTGTAAGTATTCCGGAAATTACAACTCTTGTTGTACCTCTCCCCAGTCCTGATGGAACTTCATATTTTCCTTTAAAATTCGCCGGAAGATCTAGCCAGTCTTTTGGAGCATTATTTTCATCATATTGATTTAATCCATAAACCATAACTATTGCTTGTTTTACTATGGCATGATAATATCGTTCAATCCTTCAGTCACTTCCGCAGCCCATTTCGGAACGTATTGTTCAAGCAGATTTTCTTTTTTCAGATTTGAAAAATCCATCTGATTCGGACCAAATACTATATCCGCAATAGGATTATTTTTTTCCGCTATAAGTCTGTTTGTTATTTCTCCTCCCCCTGCATCCACAAATTCAAGTTCAAATCCGGCTTCTTTCGCTTTTTCTTTCAGCCATTCTCCTCTTCCGTCAGTTAATGAATTTGAGTAAACAACTAAAGTTTCATTGCCGCCTTTTTTATTTTCCTCTCCTGTTTTTCCATCCTCTTTTCCTCCACAACTTACTAAAAATACTAGACTTAATAAACTTAAAATTAACATCCATTTTTGTTTCATCACACACTCTCCTTATAATAAATTTTATTTTAATGAATTATATAACAATTTCATGTATACTTAAAATTTATTTATATTTCATTTTAAATATGCATATTCAATATTAATGTAATCCATTACATTATGATTTCAATTTAAGTATACCTCAATTTTTCTTTTTGTCAATACTTTTAGTTTGACACTTTTTTAAATTTCTTCCTACATTCAAATTTTACAGAAATAAATCAATGAATATGTATTAGTTCATGAGCATATTCTATAAATTTTCCCTTTCTTCAGGTACCGACCTTTTATTTACTGAATCCCATACTAACAATACTACTATTTTTACTTTTGCCCCTTTTGCTCCTGATGTTTTTGAACCTATTACCCAATTTATTTAAATTCAAATTATAAACTTATATTTTTATTTTGAACACTCCATTCACCAAAAAATACAAATTTGCTTTAATTGAACAATGATCTTTTACATTCATTCCTGAATTTTTTTAAATATAATAAAAAGAGGGCAGTATACCCTCATAAAAAAAGTTAACTTAACATATACTTTTGTAATTTTCTGCTTGATAATGAAAGAACTATTGTTCCTATAATAAGTATCGTTGACAAAGCATTTATTACGGGAGATACTCCAAACTTAATCATAGAATATATCTGTACAGGAAGTGTATTTGAATTAGTTCCCGTAACAAAGCTCGTAATTACAAAGTCATCAAGAGAAAGAGTCATAGCCATTAAAAAAGCTGAAACAATCCCCGGCATCATCGATGGTAGCACTACTTTTATCAATGTTTGTATTTCATTCGCTCCTAAATCTCTTGATGCTTCAACTATGGAATAATCAAATTCGTCAAGTCTTGCCATTATTATAAATAACGAAAATGGAATATTAAATGTAGTATGAGCAATAAAAATGGTCATCATCCCCAATTCTACCCCTTTATATAGCCCTACTTGCATATTAAAGAAAATAAGTAGTGAAACTCCTATTATAAGGTCAGGCAGTATCAGCGGAATATAATTTAAAAATTTTACATAATTTTTTAGCTTGGAATTATACCATTTTATTGCTATTGCACCGAAAGTTGCTACTAATACGGAAAATAGAGAAGAAGTTACACCTATTATAAGACTTCTTCCAAAAGCCTGCCATAAATCAGGAGATTTCTGAAAAAGTTCTGCATACCATTTTAAAGAAAATCCACTCCATGCAAAACTCTTAGAGCTGTTAAATGACAGTGTTACAAGCATAACTATCGGTAAATAAAAAAATATCATTACAAGTACAAAGAAAAATAGGGAAATTCTTCTTTTTTCATTCATTATTTCTCTTCCTCCTTTTCCATTTTCATTGACAGCCACACCCCAAAAGTCGTTATGACTATGAATATTATTGAAATTGCAGAAGCTACAGGCCAATCCCTTAATTGAAACATTCTGCTTGCTATTATGTTTCCGAGCATTATACCATCAGTCCCTCCTACAAGGTCAGGTACAGCATATGATCCTATTGCAGGAACAAATGTAAATACTATTGCCGTCACAATTCCCGATTTTATTCCCGGTATAAAAACTCTAAGTAATGCCTGAAATTTATTCGCCCCCAAATCACTCGCTGCATCAAGTAATGAAAAATCAAATTTCTCTATAGCTGAATATAAAGGTAGTATGGCATAAGGAAGGAATACATATACACTTATTATTATTACGGCATATTTATTATATAACAAAGACAACGGAGTTTTAAGCCCGAATATTTTCATTAAAAGCTGATTTATTATCCCGTTGTTTCCAAGTATGGCAATAAAAGAAAATATCCTTACAAGAAAATTTGTCCAAAAAGGTATTACTATAAGCAAAAGCCAAAAATTTTTAAATTTTGATCTGGATATATAATATGCTGTCGGTACAGCCAAGAGTAATGTAATAGCCGTTATCCATATTGATATATTTAATGTTTTTATTACTACTTTTATTACATCACTTGAAGTAAACAATGTCTTGTATGCTGTCGCTGTATGTTTTAGAGGCATGGCAATTCCGCCATAAGCACCTTTTTTCAGGAAACTGAAATATATTATAATCAATGTAGGGAATCCGAAAAATAAAGTCATCCAGAAAGTAAGAGGCAAATAATACATCCATTTAAAAAAGTCTTTTTTTTCATTGATTTTAAGATCCATTTTTTTTGTCAATTAGTTCACCTCCACTAAATAAGCATCTTCATAATGCCAGTAAAAATAAACTTTTTCTTTCCATTCAAACAGTTCCTCTTCAGTCAAAAATTTTCTATGCTGATCATAAGCATTGATTATTCTGTTTGCGCCGTCGACTTTTATAAACAGTTTACTCTGAAATCCCGTATATATAACTTCATCTACAGTTCCTTTAATCACTTTATAATTATCATTGTCAGTATATCTCGGTTCAGTATCAACTTTTATTTTTTCAGGCCTTAGTGTCAATTTTACTTTATCTCCTATTTTAACAGGTTTATCAAGTTCTATTTTAAATCTTCCTAATTCATCATTTTCAGCATATCCGTATTTATCATATACTTCAGTTACTCTTCCCTCTATAAAGTTGGTCTCTCCGATAAAGTCCGCAACAAAACCGTCCGCCGGCATTTCATATATTTCATTAGGTGTCCCTATTTGCAGAACTTCCCCTTTATTCATAACAGCTATTCTATCCGATACACTTAGTGCCTCTTCCTGATCATGAGTTACAAATACAAATGTTATACCTACTTCATCATGAATGGTGTCAAGTTCTATAAGTAATTTCTGTCTTAATTTTGCATCAAGTGCTGAAAGTGGTTCGTCAAGCAGTAATACATCCGGTTTGCTGATTAATGCCCTTGCTATAGATACTCTCTGTTTCTGACCCCCTGAAAGATTTGAAGGCATTTTATTTTTATGTTCCTGTAACCCGACCAATTCCAAATATTTCAACACTTCCCTTTCAATTTCTTTTTTAGATGCTTTCTTTATTTTCAAAGGAAATGCAACATTTTCAAATACAGTCATATTCGGAAACAGTGCATAGTTTTGAAAAACCGTGTTTACGTTTCTCTGATTAGGGTTCAGATGATCTATAACTTCTCCATTTATAGAAATAGAGCCTTTATCAGGTCTTATAAATCCTGCAATCATTCTCAACAATGTCGTTTTACCGCAACCTGACGGTCCTAATAATGAAAAAAATTCTCCTTTTTTTATTTCAATATTGATATTTTTTAAGATTTCTTCTTTTCCGAATGTTTTTCCTACATTCTTAATTTCAAGATTTTTTTTCAATGTTTTCTCCTTTCAACTCCTAACTTTATTAATTTTTTTAACTTAAAAAGAAGTTTGTATTTTACAAACTTCTCTGATTATATCATATTATTTCTGAATTTTATATACATTTGAAAAAATATTAAAAGTTATTTTTTTATTTTTCTTTTTCCTTTATTTTTCAGTATTTTTATCCAATTACATTTCCTTTATAATTTTATTCATTTTAAAAAATATATAAATTATTATTATCTTCATCAATTTATTATTTTTTCTATATTTTTTTATTGTAATATTTCTGAAAAATATTTTATTTTAATTTCACTTTATTTATAAGTGAATCAGCAGATTAAATAACATCAAGAAAAAATTTCATGCTATTTCCATTAAAAATGACTCTATTATTTTTAAGTCATTTTCTGTAATTTCTATAAATAATATTTTTAAAAATTATCCTGTAAATACATTATATAGTGATACAAACAATAATGCCGTTATTAAAGCTATATAAAATTTTTCTATTTTCCCGCTATCCAGTTTTTGATTAATCATTGTTCCGATAAAACCTCCCGCCACTGCGGAAATACATATAAACGGGATAAAAAAGAGATTATAGGAATGTATTTTATTTGAAAAAATAACACTTCCCAGCTTTGATATCTGTGCAAAAAATATTGTAGCTATAGAATAAACAGTAGCTTCTTTCATAGTATAGGAAAATAGAAACATTAACAGAGCAACATTTAAAGGTCCTCCTCCTATTCCTAAAAATACCGATACTGTTCCTAAGAAAAATCCCGCTATGAAAATAGAAAAAATATTTTTCATACGATAAGATTTTATCTTACTTTTGTTAAAAGTATAAATTAATATACATACAAGAGTAAGTCCTAGCATTCCGGCCTGAACAGTTTTTACTGTTCCATTTTCATATAAGTTCGCAAATTTATTGAAAATACTTTCTCCTACCAACCCTCCTATTAATGAACCGAAAGAAATCCAGAAAATAACTTTTATATGAAATCCGAAACCGTTTTTCATCTGTTTAAATATTGATACAATACTCATTGTAAATACCGCAACTGATGAATAAAAACCTATTTCACTCATAGTATGAAACCCTACCATATCAAAAAGAGGTTTTATTACCACTCCTCCTCCAAGTCCTGAAATTGCTCCGAGTGTAGTTGCAGCAAATATAACAGCTGTATATATTAAAATTATCATTTTATTTTCGTACTAAGAGTATTGTTTTCTCTACACACACAACTACTCCCATACCTTTCTCCTTCCCTTCCTGTCAGTAAATCAGAACTCCCATCAAAGCAACTATAACCGTTATAATAATGGGGTTTATTTTCCATTTCAAAAATACCGTCATTGTTATTCCGAATATTATAAAACTTTTTATATCAATGAAATTTTTTCTGTCCATTAAAAGTAAAGTCGCAGATAATATAAGCCCTACGACTACCACCCGCAAGCCTTTAAAAGCTCTGCTTATATATTTATTATCCTTAAATTTCAAAAAAAACATACTGAATATTGTCATTATTATAAGGGATGGAGTTATAAGACCGATAGTTGCGACTGCAGCTCCGACCGCATTCCCCGTCACAAGATAACCTACATATGTAGAAGCATTTATCGATATAGGACCGGGAGTCACTTGTGAAACCGCCACAATATCAGTAAACTCAGGAACTGTAATCCAACTATGTACCTCGACTACTTCCTTCTGTATTAAAGGTAAAATAGCATATCCTCCTCCAAAACTGAAAAGGCCTATTTTAAAAAAAGTAATGAATAATACCCATAAAGTTTCCAAATTTATTTCTCCCCTTTCTGAAATATCATCCATACATTACCTGCTACTGCTCCTGAAATAATTATAAGTATAGGAGGAAATTTAAAATAAGAAACTGATATAGCAATTGCCAAAACGATAAATACAGTTATTTTGTTTATTCCTGCTTGTTTGCCTATAGTGTAAACACTTGCACCGATAAGGGCAGCTACCATAGGTCTTATTGCTTTAAATGCCTTTATTACATAGATATTGTCCTGAAAATTACTGAACAGGGAAGCTAACAGCCATATTACCAGAAAAGCAGGTAAAACCGCTCCTAAAACCGTTACAAACATTCCTAAATATTTTTTTATTTTAAACCCTGCAAATACTGCCATATTTATTGCTAAAACTCCGGGAGCAGACTGTGCTAATGCAAGCAGACTTATAAATTCCTCTTTCTCTATCCACTTTTTCTTATCTACGATTTCATTTTGGATAAGAGGAACCATTGCATAACCTCCACCAAGAGTAAATGCACCTATTTTAAAAAATATCCAGAACAGCTCAAAATATATTCTCATTATACTCCTTATTATTTTCTTCCAAATCACGGTTCTATAGCCAGATACCATATAAATCAATAATTTTCATTATTATATTTTTATATTTTTTTACTATTAATTCAATTTGATATATTCATCTTGCAATCAACTTTTTTCTTATCTTACCGATATTAATTTTTATTGAAAAACTCTTTCCCGAGCTCTTTCAAATAAAACACATCATATATCCCGCACAGTTCTCTAACTGAATGCATGGCAAGCATAGGAACTCCGAGATCTATAGCATCTATGTCCAAATGAGTCGAAGAAATAGGTCCTATTGTACTCCCGCCTCTTTCGTTGGATTGATTTACAAAAGGCTGTATTTTAATGTCGGTACCTTCTATTATCTGTTTTAATACCGCTATTGAAAATCCGTCAGAAGTGTAACTTTGGTTGGCACTTATTTTTACGGATAATCCCTCATTTATTCTACCTCTACTTGTAGGATCCGTTTTTTCCATGTGTGCAGGATGAGCTGCATGTGCTCCATCCGCCGATAACAGAAATGAACATTGGAGAGCCTGTAAAAATTCACTTCTGCCATAACCTAAAGAACACATTATCCTTTCAAGAGTATTCATAAGATAATTGGAATCGGCTCCCTGTTTTGTCATGCTTCCTATTTCCTCATTATCAAATCCTACGAAAACATTTATCTGATCGTGGACATCTTCAGCTTCTATAAGTCCGAGTAATCCCGCATAAACCGATACAAGATTATCCAGTTTGGGTGCAGAAATAAATTCCTCATTTACTCCAAGTAAAGAGCCTTTTTCAAGAGTATATACAAATAAGTCAAAATCAAGTATATCTTCTTTTTTTATGTCTGTTTCACTTAAAATCAAATTTAATAAATAATTATCCTTTTCCAGCTCATTATTTATCAATCCGAGTATAGGTAATGTATCATTCTGTTTATCTATTTTTACTCCATTATTTACTTCTCTGTTCTGATGTATTGCTAAATTCGGTATTATCATCAAAGGTTTGTCTATTTTTATCGTTACCGTTTTCGGCATAAATAAATCATTACTTCTAACAATCACTCTTCCCGCTATTGACAAAGGTCTGTCAAACCAGGTACTTAATATTGCTCCGCCATAAACTTCCGTATTAAGTCTTATTATATTTTCAGTTATCATTTCAGGTCTGGGCTTAATTCTGAAACATGGCGAATCGGTATGAGAACCGAATATTTTAAAACCTTTTTTCAAATTTATATCTCCACCGAGCGTAAATGCTATTATGGTTGAATTTGATCTTTTCACATAATATTTTCCGCCTTTTTTCAATTCCCATTTACTTTTAGGATATAGTCTTTCAAAGCCGTTTTCTTCTAAGATAACCGAACAATTTTTAACTACATGATATGTACTGGGACTGTCATCAATAAATTCAATAACTTCTCTTGCAAAACTTTTGACTTCCATATCTACAAATTTTCTCTGCATCTCTTTTATTTCTTTAGTTGTGTGTATCATTTTACATGCTCCTTCCTACAATTTCATCCCACTTTTTCTACTTTAACCCATATATTAAGGAAAATTTCTCTTTTAAATAATCTATATAATATTTAGGATTGAAAGGTTCTCCTGTCATATTTACAAGTAATTCTTCAGGTGTTCTTGTTTTTCCGTATTTATGTATTCCCTCTTTTAATTCATTATTGATTTCTGTAAAATCACCTTTTTTCATTTTTCCGTTTATATCAATCTTTTTGCTAATTGCGTTATATATCTGGGCAGCATATGCACTTCCTAAAGCGTAAGACGGGAAATATCCGAACAGCCCATCCGACCAGTGAACATCCTGTAAAATTCCTTCTGTATAAGTTTCAGGTCTTATTCCGAGATATTCTTCATATTTATCCTGCCATTTTTTTGCAAGCTCATCTACATCCGTTTCATTATCAAGATTATCAAAAATTTCTTTTTCAAGTTCATATCTTATAAGAACATGTATAGGGTAAGTCAACTCATCAGCTTCAGTTCTTATAAATGACGCCTGCACTTCATTGGCAATTTTATAAAAAATATTAAAATTTATCCCATTTTCTCCTAATTTGAACATTATATCCAGTTTTGGATAAATAAAGCTTAAAAATTCTTCACTCCTTCCGAACATATTTTCATAAATTCTTGACTGAGATTCATGTATTCCCATGGAAGTTCCGGTTCCCAATATTGTATCCGATATTACATCATCTACATTTTGCTCATATAACCCGTGTCCTCCCTCATGTATAGTGGAATACAATGAACTTAAAAGATTATCTTTGTAATAATGAGTCGTCACTCTTACATCTTTATTATCAACATTAGTAGTGAAAGGATGTTCACTTTCTTTCAATACTCCCTTATCAAAACGGAAATTTATAATATCTAAAGCATGTTTCGATAACTCTTTCTGCTTTTCAATATCGAAAATCATCTTTTTAAATTTTTCTTTTGCTTCATTTTCATTGTCAGAAATGTTCTTCTGTATTATCTTCTTTATAAGAGGGGACAGCTCATTTTTTATTTTCCCGAAAAATTCGTCTGCTTCTTTTACTGTTATTCCGGGTTCATAATCTTCAAGGAGAGTATTATATGGATGACCTTTATATCCTCTATATTTTATAATTTTTTTGTTAAATTTTATTATTTCTCCCAAATAAGATTTAAAAATACTGTAATCATTTTTAATTTTAGCCTCTTCCCATTTTTTTGAAGAAATTATTTTTAATTCAGAATACTTTTTATATTCCTCTTTAGGTATTTTTTCCAGTTTTTCAAAGTATTCTTTTTTTAACTCCTCTATTATTTTTCTGTCAAGCTCTTTCAGCTTATCTGTATTTATACTGTATACAAGATTTTTAAATTCATCATTTATTACCATTGAGTAGCTTTCTCCGATAAGATACCCCAGCGTCTTTGATATCTTGTCTACTGCTAAAAGAGGGGCTTCTGTTTCCAAGTCCCAATGCATAATCGTTATTGCATGTTTTAATGCCGCATTATTTTCCAATACTTCTTTTACTTTTTTCATTTTTTCATTTTCCATAACTGCTTCCTTCCAAATTTTGTATTTCTATCCTTTTTATTAAAAAAATGGAATCTTCTCTTTAAAGATATACCATTTATTCATTTGATTATGCTTAGTTTTAATAAAAATTCCTTGAAAAATTTTTTTATCTATTATATACTTTTTATAATAATTACAGGAGGCTGATTTTTAATGGAGTATAAAACCATAATAGTAGGCATTGCCGGTGGAACCGGTTCAGGTAAAACAAGTGTTACAAAAGAAATTTTGGAAGAATTGAAAAAAACTCATATTAATTCCATATTACTGGAGCAAGATTCATACTATAGGAGAAATGATCATCTTACTTATGAAGAACGAACAAAATTAAATTATGATCATCCTGATTCCATTGATTTTGATTTACTTGAAAAACATATTCTTACGCTTAAAAAAGGAAAATCCATTGAAAAACCTATTTATGATTTTCAGATTCACAATAGAATAAATGAAACAGAACATATAGAACCGGCAAATTTAATCATAGTGGAAGGTATTCTAATTCTTGCCATTGCTAAAATAAGAGAGCTTTTTGACGCAAAAATTTTTATTGATACTGATGATGATGAAAGACTTTTACGTAGAATGGAAAGAGATATGAAAGAACGGGCGAGAAGTTTTGAAAGCATTAAAAACCAATATATTAGTACGGTAAAACCTATGCATCTGGAATTTGTAGAACCTTCAAAAAGATATGCCGATGTTATAATTCCGAGAGGAAGAGATAATAAAGTCGGTATAAAAATGGTTTCAAGCAGACTGAAATACTTATTCAGAAACCTTGCAAATCAGTCCTCTTAATTTATATTATATACAAATTTAAAATGAAAGCAGGTAATAAGATGAAAATAGTCGTAATTGGCGGCGGAGCTGCGGGAATGATGTTTTCTACTCAGTATAAGAAATCAAATCCCGAACATGAAGTATTCCTTTTTGAAAAATCCCCTTATGTAGCGTGGGCAGGATGTCCCACTCCTTACTATATTGCCGATGAACTGTCTCTGGATAATGTGGTTTTAGGAACTCCTGAAGATTTTATAAAAAGAGGAGTAAATGTAAAAACAAAACACGAAGTTACCGGAATCGACTTTAAAAATAAGACTTTAAACATATCAGGAAATGAAATAAACGGTATTTTCAGTTATGATAAGCTGGTAATAGCTGTAGGAGGAAAATCTTTCGTTCCTGACATATCAGGATATTCTCCTGAACTAAAAAATGTATTTACATTATCTCATGCTGAAAATGCCATAGAAATAAAAAAATACATTACCGAAAATAAAGGCAGCATTAAAAATGCCCTCATAGTAGGAGCCGGCTTTATAGGTTTGGAAAGTGCCGAAGCTTTTAATAAGTTGGGATTGAATGTAACAATAGTAGAAAAATCGGGAGAAATATTTCCATCAGTTTCTGAAAATTTAAAAAAAGAATTTTATAATGAAATTAAGGAAAAAGGAATTACTTTAAAATTAAATACCGGAGTTTCAGGAATTATTTCGGAAAATGGAAAAGCAAAATCAGTAAAAATAAGCAATGAAGAAACATTTGATTTTGACATTGCACTGTTCAGTATAGGAATTACACCCAATATCGGTTTTATTTCCGATGAACTCAAAACAGACAAGGGGAAAATCCTTGTAAATGACAAATTTGAAACAAATATTTCCGATGTATATGCTATAGGCGATTGTATTTTTAATAAATATTATGATACGGACAGAAATTTATATGCTCCTTTCGGAGATGTAGCAAATAAACACGGAATACTCCTCGCAAAATATCTTTCAGGGGAAAATATTCATTGGAAAGGACTTTTAAGATCCTACGCCACTTCATTTTATGATATAAAATTGGCACAGACAGGATTATCGTATAATGAAGCTTTAAATTTAGGATATAATGCTGAAAAAATAGATATGAAAGCAATGTATAAAAATTCAGGATTTGAAGACTCGGTTCCCGGTCTGACCGAAATAGTCTATGATAAAGATAAAAAAGTGATATTAGGCGGAACAATGGTAGGAAAAGAAGCAGTTGCACAGTTCATAGATCAGATAGCTATTGTTATAACTCTAGAAACACCTATTGAGAAATTTATAGACATTGACTTTGCATACTCTCCTACTAATGCCAGTGTATGGAATCCTTTACTTGTAACTTACAGAAAAGTCATAAAATAGTATTTATAAATTTCATATAAAACTTTAAAAAGCCGCATTTATAAGTGGCTTTTTTCATGTCAGTTATATTCCAAAAAAATAAAAATCTTGAATTTTCTCTATTTTGTTTATATTATAATATCTTTAGACATATACTTCTAAAATATCAGAATACTTTATTCCATCTTTATATTATCCCGTTTATTTTTTTCTCCATTTCCAATAACCGACATACTATTTTTATATAAATTCATATAATTTCCCGTTTTATAAAATCCTGTTATTGCCCATTTAATACTTTATCATATTTTCTCAGTATACTTTAAATAAAGCAATAAAAAAATTATAAGAGTAACTGTCACATTTTTATTACTATAATTAAAATATAAAAGTAAAATATATTATATAAGGAGGTGAAAAATGAAATTGAAAAAAAACGAAAAAAATATTTTAAAGTTTCTGGCAGAAAAAAATATCTTCAGAACGGCAGACGAAATATCCGAAAAACTGAAAATATCTACTGCAACAATATACAGAACTGTAAAATTACTAAATAATTCTTTTTCTTATGATAAATTAATTTTTTCTGAAAAGGGTAGAGGTTTTAAGTTAAATTATGACATTTATCTGACAATAAACAATTACGGTAAAGATAAAAATGAAAAACTGCCGATTGAACGAAGAAATGAACTGCTGTTAAAACTGTTATTCAAATCACCTATAAAAATAAAACAGGAAATTTTATTTAAAGACTGTTACTTGGGAGAAGCCAGTATAAATAAAGATATTTCAATAATGAAACAGGAATTGAAAGAACACGGCATAACTTTTTTTAAAAAGGATGGCTACATATGGATAGAAGGTAACGAAAAAGCCATAAGAAAACTGACCGGAAAAATTATAAACAATCTGAATTTCATCAATATTGACAAAGCTTACAACAGTGAGGATAAAAGAGATTTTGATATTGATTTTGTATTAAGACAGATGGAATATATAGAGCAGGAATTAAATATAAATATATCTTATCCGTATAATATTAATATTTTTTCACATATTTACATACTTATAAACAGATTTAGAAAAGGAAAAATACAGACTGACTTTGAATTAAAAAAAATAAAAGAAGAAAATTATCCGAACAAACTGGTTTTATCTATCTCTAAAAAAGTAATTAACAGATTAAGCGGTTATCTGAATACGCAATTTCCTGAAATAGAAGTAGAATACCTGTATCAGTATTTAATCTCATCAAGTATTTATGAAGAAAATTCTGAAAATGAGGTAACAGAAACAGAAACGATAAAAATTATCAAATTTTTCATAAAGGAAATGGGAAAAAATTCGAGATTACAGTTTAACAGTAAAGAGCTTGAGAAGGATTTGCTGAGTCATTTCAAACCTATGCTGCAAAGGTTAAAAAACGGAATAGACATAAAAAACGATCTGCTCCACGAAATAAAAACAGAATATAAAGTTATTTACAATTATACTTTGGAAGTTTCAAAAAAAATTTCCGCAGAATTTAATTTATCATTTATTTCACAAGAGGAAGCGGCTTTTATAACTTTGTATTTCGTCAAAAATTTAAAAGAAATAAATACGGAAAAAAATGTGATAATTATCTGCTCAAGCGGTATAGGAACTTCAAAACTGTTAAAAGCAAAAGTAAAAAAGACCCTTCCTGATATAAATGTAGTAGCTGTATTATCCTACAGAAATTATCTGAAAAATAAAGAAAAATATTCTGATATAGACTTCATACTGACTACAGTAAAACTAAAACAGGAAATAAATGTGCCGTATTTAATGGTAAGTGCTATATTTACCGAAAATGACAAAGACAGAGTAATCAAAATGATAAAGGAGATAGACTATGAAAACAGAAAACAATATAAATCTGGGAAAAGTAATAAAACTGAACTTAATTAAAAGTCATACTGAAGCTGCGGATAAAAAAGATATTATCACTCAGCTGACAGATTTATTATACCGTGAAAAATGTATATCCGAAAAAGAATCTTTTATTAATGATGTATTTCTCAGAGAAGAAGAGGGGTCTACAGGACTGAGCCAAGGGATAGCCATACCTCATGGAAAATCCAAAAGTGTGAAAAAAACTTCTATTGCAATTGCAACATTAAAAAATCAAATTTTCTGGGAAGAACCCGACGAACATGTAGAAGTCGTAATTTTATTTGCTGTACAGGATAAAGATGTGGAAACGACACACATACTGTTATTACAGCAAGTTGCAATAATGCTCGCAGATGAAGAATTTATAGACAGCATAAAAAAATCAAAAACAAAAAATGAAATATACAGTCTTTTTGTAAACAGAAAAAATTTTAAGGAGGATTAATTATGTTAATAACAGGAAAAGAGCTACTAACCGTAGCACAAAAAAACAGATTTGCGGTACCTGCATTTAATGCCGGTTCAGGACAGCTTTTCACCGCAATACTGGAAAGCTGTGAAAAGTTAAATGCACCGTTTATGATTGAAATTCATCCTGATGAACTATCATTTTTAAGAGACAGCTTTATAGCTCAAGTCAGGGAAGGAGCAAATAAAACCCGTATTCCTGTCTGCATACATCTGGATCACGGAGCCTCTTATGAGCAGGTGATACATGCAATACAGCTGGGATTTACATCAGTTATGATAGACGGTTCACACCTACCTTTTGAAGAAAATGTGGCAATCACAAAGAAAATAACTGAAGCGGCCCATGCAGCAGGAGTATCCGTCGAAGGAGAATTGGGAACAATCGGAGATACAGGAAACACAGTTGAAGGAGGAGTAACTGAAATCACATATACCGAACCTCTGAAAGCTGAAGAATTCGTAAGAAGAACAGGAATAGACTCACTGGCAGTTGCCATAGGAACAGCTCACGGAATATATCCTAAAAATATAAAACCTGAGTTAAGATTGGATATATTGGAAGAAATAAAAAAACTGGTAAATATACCTTTGGTTCTTCATGGAGGCTCAAGCAATCCCGATATTGAAATTGTAAAAGCTATTGAAATAGGAATCAATAAAATAAATATATCCAGTGATATTAAAATCGTATTTGCACAGAAATTAAGGGAATTACTGAACTTAGGAAATACAGAAATAAGAGAACCGAATGTTTTATTCCCTCCTTGTATGGAGGAAACAAAAAAAGTTGCCGAACATAAAATAACTCTTTTTAAGTCAGACAATAAAGCAAAATTATATTTTAAATAAAAATCATATTTCATAAACTGAAGGAGTGAATAAAATGAATATAGTCGGTATAGCAGCATGTACAGCCGGTATAGCACATACATATATTGCTAAGGAAAAACTGATAAATGCAGCTAAGAAAAAAGGACATCATATCCGGATTGAAACTCAGGGACTGGCAGGAACACAGGGCGAATTACCCAAAAGTGAAATTGAAAAAGCTGATATAGTCATTATAGCTGCGGATATTAAAATAAACGGCAAAGAGAGATTTAAAGGTAAAAAAGTAGTTGAAGTAGCTACAGGAATAGCAGTTAAGTCTCCGGGTAAATTAATGGAAAAGTTGGAGGAACTGGTAAACGATAAACAATAACATACAAAATTTATGGAGGTAATAAAATGAAAAAAATTGAAATTAAAAAGCATTTAATGACAGCAATCTCATTTTTCTTACCAATTGTTGTTGCTTCGGGATTTTTACTCGCAATCGGAAACATGATGGGAGGAAAATCAATTAAAAGTTTTGTAGACGAATTTACATTTGCAGATACTATGACAACAATGGGAGGTTACGGATTAGGCTTGCTTCCTATGATTGTATCAACAGCAATCGCTTACTCTATTGCAGATAAACCGGGTATTGCTCCGGGACTGATAATAGGCATGGTTGCCTCAGGAATTAATTCAGGATTTTTAGGCGGACTTATAGGTGGATATTTAGCAGGATACACAGTACTGATAATTGTTAAGTATATAAAAGTTCCCGACTGGATGCAGGGACTGATGCCGACATTGGTAATACCTTTTATCAGCTCATTTATCGCGGGATTAATAATGTACTATATAATCGGAACTCCTATTAACTGGTTTTCATCATTAATTACAGGCTATCTGTCCGGTCTTGACTCTTCCTCACTCTTTATTTACGGAGCAAGCATAGGCATTCTCGCTTCAATAGATTACGGAGGAGCAATTAATAAAGTTGTATTTGCTTTTGTATTTGCATTATTTTCAGAAGGGATATATGAACCTATAACTGTTCTTATTTTAGCTTCAATGACAACTCCTTTCGGATTGACTTTAGCATACTTTATAGGAAAAATAATTAATAAAAATGTATTTAATAAACAGGAAATAGAAACATTGAAAACAGCTTTTCCTATGGGAGTGTGTCAAATAACAGAAGGTTGCTTTCCTATTGTCTTAAATGATTTAGTTAAAAATGTAATTGCCACAGGTATCGGGGGAGCAGTCGGAGGAGGTTTCAGTATGCTTTGGGGAGCTGACAGCCATATTCCCGCCTCAGGTATGTTTGCACTATTTACAATGACAAAGCCATGGGCATTTATAGGGGCTTTATTCTTAGGTTCTCTTGCAAATGCAATAGCTATATTAATTTTAAAACCTAAAACAGATCCCGATTCAATCCCTGTAATTGAAGAAAAAGAGGAAAAAGATATTTCTTGGGACAGTTTAAAAATAAATTAGGAGATGTTAAAATGGATAAATTAAAAAAAGAAGTACGTGAGAAATTTTTAAAATCAGGAATGACTTTCACAGAAAAAGAACTTAACTCTATAGAATACGCTGATTTCGGATTAAACAATTTCAAAGAGGAAGGATTAAGCTTAATTGTTTATGAAAATAACAGCAGATACTGTGCAAAAGAAATGGTTCTTCTGGAATATCAGACCTGTCCTGAACACTTACACCCGAATAGAGGTAAGGAAGCAGGTAAAAAGGAAACATTCAGGTGCAGAAAAGGGACCGTGTATCTATTTGTTGAAGGTAAGGAAACTGATAAAATAAATTCTGAAATTAAAATTCCTGAAGGAAAAGAAAAGTTTTATACAGTAAAACACTGTATAAAATTGTCCCCGGGGGAACAGTACACAATAGAACCCGATACTAAACATTGGTTTCAGGCAGGGAAGGAAGGAGCTGTTATTTCTGAGTTTTCATCTAATAGTGATGATGCTTCAGACATATTTACAAATCCTGATATAATTAGAGTTAATTAAAATAAAAGGGAATATTTCAGATAAAATGAAATTCTTATTTTAAAATATTCCCTTTTTATAAGGAGAAAAATGAAAAGCTTAAACTGGAATTTTCTGATTTAGGCTGTATAATAAAATCCTTAATAAAAAAAGAAAATAATACCAATTACGTTTTAAGATATAAAAAAGATAGCCAATATTTAAAAAATATATATTATTTCGGAGCAATAATAGGTAGAAATGCAGGAAGAACCTATCCCTGTTACTATAAAAATTTCAATAATGAAATAATCAATCTGGATAATAATGAAAATAGTGTACATTTACATGGTGGGAAAAACGGACTGGATAAAAAAAACTGGAATGTTCAAATTATTAATAATGAAAAAGCAGTCTTAAAATTTAAAGACTGTAATTCTTTGTACGGTTCCGGAGAGCTGACTGTAATATATGAATTATATAAGTCAAACTTTAACATTAAAATATATGGAAAATCAGAAAATCCCGATATATTTAATCTTACAAGTCATTCATATTTTAATTTGAATAAAAATAAAGACAGCATTCTGAAACATCACCTCTTTATTTCAGATTCAAGACTTCAAATAATAGACCGACAGTTTATTCCCACAGAAGAATACATTGATTTTAAAAAAGAAAGTAATTTTTCGGAATATGATTTCAGCAAACTGAAGGAAATCAGGCATTCAGTTGATAAAAATACAAGTTTATCCGAAATATGCGATTACGGAATTGATTTAGCCTACTGTTTTAAAAAACATGATTATAAAAATAAAATAGAAATCTGGTCTGATAATTATGAGAATGGATTAAAAATCTCCAGTAATCAGGAAGCATGTGTAATATATACATTAAACAAAATTACTGATGAAGCCGTCAAATTGGAAAATGGAAAAAATATAAAAAAATATAACGGCATTACATTTGAAATGCAAAGGAAACCGAATTATGTACATTCAGAAAAAACAGATATTTTAACTGGCAATTATTACAGTATCACAAATTATGAAATCATATAAAGGCGGTATAAAATATGAGTTATGTTATCGGTATTGATTTAGGAACAAGTTCCGTTAAAGGAATTGTTGTTGACAAAAACGGAGAAATTTTATCAGTAAAAAGTAAAAATTACAGTCTTATACAGAAAAAATCCGGCTATTCCGAACAGAATCCTACAGATTGGATAGAAAACTGTTACGAGGTACTGTCACTTCTAACAGAAGAAATTCCGGAACTGTGTGAAAAATTAGAAGCAATTTCCATATCAGGACAAATGCACAGTTTAGTCTTATTAGACAACCAATTCAAAGTTCTCAGAAATGCGATACTTTGGAATGATACGAGAAATGCGGAAGAATGTAACTTTATTAACTCAAATCATAAGAAAAAAATATTGGAAATTACTAAAAATATAGCATTAGAAGGCTTTACACTGCCAAAAATATTATGGGTTCAAAAAAATGAGCCTGAAATATGGAGTAAAGTCAAATACATCATGCTACCTAAGGATTATTTAGGATATAAATTAAGCGGAAAAATATATACAGACTGTTCTGATGCTGCCGGAACACTACTGTTCAATTTGGAAACGGGATACTGGGATGAGAAAATAACGGAAATTTTTAATATTCCTAAAAGCTGTTTACCTAAACCCTTTTATTCTACTGAAATAATAGGAACTGTAAGAAAAGAAATAAAAGAAAAATACGGCTTCAGAAATAATATAAAATTAATTGCGGGAGGTGCGGATAATGCCTGCTCTGCAATAGCAAACGGAATTCTGGAAGAAAATGTAGGATTAGTAAGTATAGGAACTTCAGGAGTTTTTCTTTCATATGAAAAAACCCTTCATAATAAATATAACGGTAAATTACATTTTTTCAAGCACTGTGAAAAAAATTCCTATTATTCAATGGGAGTCACTTTATCAGCCGGATACAGTTTAAACTGGTTTAAAAAAACATTTGCGAACAAAGTAAGTTATGACGATCTGTTAAATGATATTAAAGAAATAAATCCGGGAGCTGACGGACTCTTATTTTCACCGTACATTTCAGGCGAAAGAACTCCGTATGCAGATGGTAAAATACGCGGAAGCTTTATCGGAATGGACAGTCACCACTCTTTAAAACATTTTACAAGAAGTGTTATTGAAGGAATAACTTTTTCTTTAAAGGATTCCATGGAGTTAATGAAAAAGCTGGGAAATAAAAATTATGATTATATAGTATCTACAGGAGGAGGAAGTAAAAGCGAAGAATGGCTTCAAATCCAGTCAGATATATTTAATTGCCGTATAGTAACATTACAGACTGAACAAGGTCCCGGTTTTGGAGCTGCAATGGTAGCGGCAGTAGGGATTGGCTGGTTTAAAAATTTGAAAGAATGTTCAAAAACATTCCTTAAATACGATAAAAGTTTTTATCCTGATATTGAAAATGCAAAAAAGTATGAAGCAGTTTATGAAAAATATAAAAATATTTACAAATATACAAAAGCATTAATGTAACTTTTTACTGAAAAAATTTTCCTTAATTTCCAGTAATCTATTTTAAAACTTAAATCAAAATATATAGCAGACAGCATATAATATATAAAAAATTATTCTTACAGTTAATCTTTATATTTTATAATTAGAATAAATATAAAAAATTTATATAAAAAACCAAAAAATAATCAATCTAAGTTATAGAAATCTAACTTACATTAATTTTTACACCTTATTGTAGTTTTAAAATATTTTACCGCATTTTAAACGATATAACAAAAAAGAGCTGTCTCATAAGGTGTAAAAACATATCCAATCATAAGTTTTGTATATTTTTTATAAAATCGGTAAAAATAATTTTTTTAATTTTTAAAAATATACAACATTTATAATTAAAAGGCTATTTTTGACTTACGAGACAGTCTCTTTTAATATATTATTTTATAAAAATTACTTAAAATAAATAAATTTATATATTTCAAAAATAATTAACCTGAATAATATTTTTGATTCACAAAACTGCCTTTTTTAATCATATATGCCAAATTACAGTTTTTCAAATTTATTTGTGTTTTATAAATAAATTATTATACAAAACTGAAATTATTTTTCAGAAAAAGCAAATTTCTGCCACGGCTTTATGTAATCCAAAATAAACTGTTCATGTTCAAATATTTTTCCGACTACATTTGATTTTCCCGTATTTTTCATTTCTTTCAAAGCAATCATCAATTCCCCTGCATAATGTCCATATTCACTGCTTTCAATTATTATATCTCCTCTTTTTATAATTTCAGGAGCATTAAACAGTTTGAAATTATGACCTTTATATTTTACCCTGCTGTTAGTGGACCTTATAACATTTTCCGAAACATCACCTCTATTAAAGTGAAGTTCTTCCGTAACTATTTTCCTTTCAACTTCAGGAATATCCGAAATAAGTTCCACTGCAAAGCTTACCATATCTTTTCTTACATTTTTCAATTTTTCAATTTCTCGGTCTGTAGGGTAGCAATTAGATATAATAATATCATCGATAGTTTCCAAAGCCATATAATGTCTGAACTGGGTTTCCACAGGTAAATATCTATGGATCTCAAGAGTTGGCAATCCCTGAGTTACAGGCCATGGACCGAAAGTGTTTTCAGCTTGTGATGTTATAAATGCAGCTGTTCTCAAACCATATTTTGTAAATCTTTCAGTACATCTGTTAAAAAAATCTATTCCAAGTCCGGTATAAGCATGAGGATAAAAGTTATGACACCCGATCAAATTTGCTTTATTCGGTCTGTAATCCATTATAGTATCTATATAATGAGTGTCCATACTCATATTTATTTCTATTTTCAATCCCTGACCTTTAAAAGTCATCAGACTTTCCTGCAATCCTGTAAAACCCATATCGAGCCTTATTCCATCAGCTTTTATTTCACTGAAAAAACTCAAGTCTTCATAACTTATTCCCAACTCAGAAAATACTCGAGGATTTACATCTAAAATTATTTCAAATCCTTTTGATTTTGCATACGAATTTATTCTTTTAAAATTTTCCTTTATTTTTTCCTTTTCATCGGTTACGGATAAAAGACAGCTGAATATTCTTGAAAAACCTGCTTCTGCAGCTTTGTCAATATATCTGTATATTTTTTCTTCTGTTGTTTTTTCAGGATAAATTGAAATTCCAAGTTTTTTCATTTTACATTCCTTTATGTAATAAATTTACGTTAATTACGGATAACGTATAATCCGTTATAGCAAAATGCATCTGAAATTTCTGTTTTAAATTTCTCGAAGTTACAGTATATAAATTGTATAAAAAATAAATATATTTTTATACAATATCAATTTATTTTAAGTATATATTAACTTTATTTATTTCCATTTTTTATAATCACTGTTTCTTATTACTATTCCTGCTCTCCTGAACTTTCCTCTTCGATCATTTTTTTATCATATACTTTAAAGAACGGATAATATATTATAATTGATGATATTATCAGAATAATACTTAATATTGATGCTCTAAAATCTCCATTGGTAGCTAAAAATGCTCCTATAGGTGCCGGCAGCGTCCAAGGCGGTGTTGATGTAACTTTGTTTACCCACCCGATTGATGTAAATAAATATGCAAGCGAAGAATTTACAATAGGCACAATTATAAAAGGCGGTATAAGTACAGGGTTCAACACTATCGGTGATCCGAATATAATAGGTTCATTAATATTGAATATTGATGACACGATAGATGTTCTTCCAAGTGTTTTTCCATAACTGGATTTCGCCATTGTAGTCAGAAGTATTGCAAGTCCTATTGTCGCTCCTGACCCTCCTATCCATATAAACCACTGATAAAAAGGTTCTGCAGCTATATGGGGTATCATTTTTCCGTCAGCAAGAGCTGTACTGTTTTCTTCAAGAAGTGTAAGCCATAAAGGTCTTACAAGGGAACCTACTATTGAAACTCCGTGTATTCCGAATGACCAGAAAAATGTTATAAGAAATACTATTATTATTACTGAAATCCATGAATCAGTGGCTTTTACAAGAGGCCCTATAATTATCTTCATTATTCCGTGTAAATTTACATTTAACCAGTAACTTACTGTAGCTACTACAAGAACTACTATAAGCGTCGGTGTCAGTGCTTCAAAAGACCTTGCAACTGAAGCGGGAACACTGTCAGGCATCTTTATTCTAAATCCTGTAGTTGTAGTAAGTCTGTATACCTCAACTGCAAATATTGCAATAAGGATACCTACAAAAAGCCCTGCCGAACCTAAATTTGTCATAGGCATTACAAAGCCCAGACCTTCCTGAAGGATAGCAGCTCCTTCAGTTCCTTTTTCAGCTATTACCTGTACTTCTTTCCCGTCAATAACTTGTGTAATTACAGCAATTTCTTTTACAACTCCCGGAACTATTGTCAACAGAAATCCGCACGTTGCAAGTATTGCCCCTGTAATCCCGTCGAGTTTATAAGACTTCGCCAAACTGTTTCCTATTCCCATGACCGCATAAAGAGCCATTATAAACATTGTCATACGGTAAGGCAGCAGTATTTTAGCTATATTTTCCTTTGCCCATACTGATATTCCCCAGTCTGCAGGAAATGGCGGAAATGCTACAATCAAGAATATCGACCCCACTATTATTAAAGGCAATGTAGCTATAATCCCGTCACGGATAGCTCTCAAGTGTCTCTGCTCAGAGAGTTTTGCCATTTGCATTGATAATTTTTCCAGCATATAACTTCCTCCTTAAATATAATTCATAAAAAAATATGTAAATTTATTATTTAATTTTTTTAACTTCTTCTATTTTTCAAAATAATCAAAATATAGTTTTTAATTTATAAGCAATATTTTAATACTGTCATTTCTATAATTTTTTAAAGTTATAAAAATTTCTATTTTGCCAATAAATCCTGTATCTGCTTCAAAAGCTTCGGGCCTCCTAAAGGGCTGTATGCCTGAGGCTGTATCATTTCACACGGTACTCCCGCTTCTTTTGCCTGTTGATTCAATGTATCAAATCTATGCTTTACTTGGGGAGCTACCATTGCGGCATCATAGCCTTTTTTTATTTCTTCTTCAAACTGTTGGGTACTTACAGCATTTACTTCAACTTCCACTCCTTTTGACTGCGCTTCCTTTTTTAGTGCATTTACTGCAATTGTGCTGGACATGCCTAAAGAGCACACAAATAATATTTTCATAAATTACCTCCGATTTATTCTTTTATTTCTATTCAAATTTACTATTCGTCTACAATTAAACAAATTTTCTCCAAAAAAACCATAAATATGACATTATTGCAAATATTACTCCAAATATTGCATATTGTATCCAAAAACTTTTTGAAAATCCTTTTTTGGAATCTATAAAATGTCTTACCCATGTAAATGCAAAACTTGTAAAAAATGTATTTCCTAAAACTATACCCATCCTCATATCTTTTACTCCAACAAAAGTCAATAAAAATGGAATCAATGTTGTTCCTATAAAAGAACTTATTATTATTCCCAATGCTGATTGCAAACTGAAAGGTTTTATTTCAGAATCGGATTTTTTTTCTTCTTCCTTTTCTTTTTTTTCTCTTTCCCTGATTTTTTCTTCATGTCTTGAATTATATTTTTTTATTTTTCTTCTCATTTATTTCCCCTCTATATTTTCGATTTTTCCAATCTATCTATTCTTTTATACATTTTAATCATACATTCAATTAACGATTTCGCTTCCACAGCCGTCATCAGATGATCTTGAGCATGTACAAACAGAACTGAAACATCTATATCATCCCCTGATGTTTCGGCTTGAATAATTTCTGTCTGAATATTATGAGCTTCAAGTAATGACTTATCAGCCTCTTTCAACAGATTTTCAGCTTCATTCCAGTTCCCTTTTTCAGCTTCTCTTAAAGCTTCATAAGCCAAACCTTTGGCTGTTCCTGCACTGTTTACAATATCAAATACAATTATTTCTAATTTTTCCTTATCCACTTGTCTTTCCTCCTCTGCTGTAATTTTTATTAAATTAATCTATACTATATAGTATAACCTTATCTTTGATTTTTTCAAGAGCTAACCTCTATTTTTTTTATTTATTTTATGAAAAATTTACTTTTTTAAAAAAATATAAAATTATATCGTTTATGAGAATTTCTATCTAAATATACAGTGATTCTCAAATATGATTAAGTACTTTTGAGATTTTAAAAATTTTGTAATCAGCACCCGGAATTTGAAGGTAATTATGAAAAACATTCTCAAAAAGTAAAAAAAACTACTTTCCAATACTCTATTGAAAAACAGCTTTTTTAATATTTTTATCTTTTAGTTTTTTTACTTTTATTTTCTTCCTGCTCCTGTCTTTTTATTATTTGAACATAACGGTAAACACTTGCTTCAGACATTCCCAGAGCCTTCGCAATTTCCACGACTGCTCCTTTCAGCAGGAATATTCCTTTTAAATACAATACTTCTATAATTTTTAACTTATCCTGCTGTTTTAAATATTCTATGGAAACATTTTGAGTAGACAATACATCGCTTATTGCTTCATGAGCAACTTCCTCTATGGATAATGACAAATTCTCCGAATCCATATTTTCATTATTCGGAACTATCTCTTCCTTAATAAAATTTTCCTGTAATTTTTTCACCATGGAAAAAAGACCGTCAAAAACTGCTTCATCCGTGTTGACACATATCATTCCTATTAATTCTCCTTCTTCACGGATAAAATAAGTCGATGATTTCAATGCTTTATTAAATTTCCCTATCCCCCTATAATTCGCAATAAAGTCTCTTTCTTCTTTGTGGCTTTCCTTTAAAATCCTTAATACAAGGTCTGTTGCAGGTGCTCCGACTTCCCGATTGGAAATATGATTATTTCTGATTGCGACTATTGAATGATCAAGGTCTTCCAAATCATGTAACACTATTTCACTATTTTTCCCCAAAATCGCTTCAAGAAAATCCACAAGTGGAATATATTTTTGTAATTTGGAATTTATATTCAATTTTCCCATTCTAACTTCTCCTTAATACTTTTTCCGTTTTTCAAGATAATAAATTATTTTAAAAAAAACAAAATATAATAAATTTTTTTCTTTATTAATTTATACCTTAGTTACAGTATATTGTCAACTATAACTTCCACATTATAACAATCATTTTTTAAATAGTAACATTACTTTTTTATATTTTTTAATTTAAAATTTTTCCAGTAATTTAATTATTTCCAGAGATTTATCAGCATTTTCGAGTTTTTCAAGCAAATCTTCATCATAAGATAATTTTGATATTTCCGCTAATAAATCTAGATGTTCACCTTTTGTATTTTCAGGAGCTGCAATCATAAAAAAAAGTTTTGACACTTCTCCATCCATACAGTCAAATTCCACTCCATCTTTTACAGTTCCCATTGCAAGTGCCATTTTTTTCACTGCCGGAGATTTTGCATGAGGTATGGCTATTCCGTCCTGTAACCCTGTAGATGACAGTTTTTCCCTTTCGTTCAAATCTTTTAAAAATTCATCCATATTCTCAGAATCTACTATATCTCCATTTAAAAAGAGTTTTGCCATTTCTTCAAGAATTCCGGATTTTGTTTTTTCAGTCAATCCGATTTTTATTCTATCTTCAGATAAATAATCCATTATTTTCATTTTTCTCTCCTGTTACTTTGTCGATTTAATATTATTTAAAATTTTTCCATTTTTCCAAAATTTCTTTTTCTATTTCCTGTTCACTTTTTTCAGAAAGATTATACATTACATATTCTTTTTCTTTTCTGAACCATGTCAGCTGTCTTTTAGCATATCTTCTGCTTTCTTTTTTTATTTCTTCTATAGCTTCTTCAAATGAAATATTTCCATCAAAATAATTAAAAAATTCCTTATATCCTATGGCAGTTATTTTATATTTACTGTGACCATATTCAGTGTATATTCTCCGAGCTTCATGTTCAAGTCCTTTGTTTTTCATTTCATCCACTCTTTTATTTATTCTGTCATATATTTCTTCCCTATTCCTCGTGAGAAATATTTTAAGAAAATTGTAATTATTATTTTTTTTATTATCCGTTTTTAAATCACTGAATTTTTTCCCTGTTAATAAACATACTTCAAGAGCCCTTATAAGTCTCACTTTATTGTTAAGATCTATTTCATTAAAAGTTTTTTCATCCAATTTTTTCAATTCATCGGTTAATTCTTTCATTGACTTTTTTTCAAGTTCTTTTCTTATTCTTCGGTCTTTTGAAGGTAAAAACGAAAATCCGTCGGTTATTGCTTTTATATAAAGTCCCGTTCCCCCGACTATAATTATATTTTCACTTTTTTCTTCCTTTTCTTTTAAAATTTTGTTGACTTTTTTTTCAAAATCTCCCACTGAGTAATCCTCATCAGGTTCTATAACATCAAGCATATAATGCTTTATTCCTTTCATTTCCTCACAGGTAATCTTTGCAGTTCCTATATCCATTTTTTTATATACCTGCATCGAATCCGCAGAAATAATATCCGCCTTTATTTTCTTTGCGAGACTTATAGACATATGAGTTTTTCCGACTCCTGTAGGTCCGCTTATTACAAGTCCTTTTAAAACTTTTTCCATTTTTTATTTTCACCCATCTTAAAGAAATTACAAAGCTTACACGACATACTCAAATTCATATCCTGCAATAATAATGATATCTCCTTCTTCTACACCTGCATTTTCAAGTTCAACTTCCATTCCTAAATTTCTCATTACCTGTAAAAAGTTTATAATTCCTTCGTCTCCCGTAAAAACATATTTTCTAAGTACATCATCCACTATTCTTCCATCGACTTCAAATATATGATCTTCAAGTTTTTTTATAATCCAATCATCTTTCTTTTTCATTTCTTTCAATAATTCTTCTACAGAATATTCTTCTTCAAGTTCTTCTCTCGGAATCTCTTTTATCATTTCCCAAGCTTTCATAATAACCTGTTTTATCCCATCATTTGCTATGACGGAAACAGGATAAACATATTTTACCCCTTGTTCTTTTATAAATTTTTCAAATTTTTCGTATTTTTCATCATCATAAAGCATATCGATTTTATTTGCTACAACAAGTTGAGGTTTTTCTCCTAATTTTCGACTGTAATTTTCAAGTTCTTTATTAATTTTCAAAAAGTCCTCTTCGGGATTTCTTCCATCTAATCCTGAAATATCTACAATATGTATAATTATTTTACATCTTTCTATATGTTTTAAAAATCTGTCTCCAAGACCTACTCCCTCATGGGCTCCTTCAATCAATCCGGGAATATCGGCTATTACAAAACTTTCCTCTTCTCCTATCCTTACTACTCCCAGTTTAGGCTTTAATGTCGTAAAATGATACCCTGCAACTTTAGAATTTGCTGCAGATACTTTATTTATAAAACTGGATTTCCCGACACTCGGATATCCTACTAAAGCAACATCTGCAAGAAGTTTCAGCTCAAGTTTTACTTTAAGTTCCACTCCTTCTCTTCCACTTTCAGCTATTCTCGGAGCTTTTCTTACCGAAGATTTAAAATGAATATTTCCTCTTCCTCCGTCACCACCTTTTAAAAATATTGTTTTTTCATTTGGAGTACTCAAATCTAAAAGCAGTTTCCCAGTTTCAAAATCCCTTATCATAGTTCCCACCGGTACTTTTATTATTAAATCACTCCCCGACTTTCCTGTAGAACGTGCAGAAGATCCTTTTTCACCGTTTTCTGCCTGAAATTTTTTACTGCTTTTAAAGTCAACCAGTGTATTTATATTAGGATCTGTAAGAAAAACAATATCTCCTCCTTTTCCTCCATCACCACCGTCAGGACCTCCAAATTGTACAAATTTCTCTCTCCTGAACGTTGCTGCACCGTCTCCTCCATTTCCGGATATTACGGTAATTACACTTTCATCTATAAACATTTTTTTCTCCTAAATTAATATCATATGAAATATTTTATCACGTTTATACAAAAAATAAAAGTTTTAGATATTTTATTAAATTTGTTTTATAATTGCCTTGTAATATTTCAGATATACTTACTTCCTTCTTTCATACTTAATTTTGCCATTTTATCTTTATTTTTTTCAATAAATTTCCTTACCCAATCAGGATTGGTCTTACTGTAATCCCTTAATGCCCAGCCTATTGCTTTATTAATAAAAAATTCGGTTTGACCAAAGTTATTTTCCAGTATTTTTTCAAGAAGCTCCGTATTTGTTTTCTCCTTTCTGAGAAGCTGATGATCTATCGCTATTCTTCTGAGCCATATATTTTTATCTGTACTCCATTTCAAAAGAATGTCGTTTACCTGAGGATATTTCAAAGCTATTCCGCCTATCACCATATCAAGATTGTCAACTGTATCCCACCATGATTTCAACAAAATGAGTTTTTTTAATTTAGGTATATCTCCATCTGTTAAAAAATCTTTTACTGTCTGTATATAATCAAGAGCTACATACTGTATCTCCCTATATTCATTTTCCCAGCATTTATTTATAAAAGTCCAGTCTATTTCCCCTTCCTTTTTAGCTTCCTTAAACGAATTTTTGAACAGTTTTCTGCGTTCGGGAGTTCTTATTCCTATGTATTTAAATTTATTCAACATGTATGAGGACATTCTCTCAGCTTCTTCTTCATTTTTATAACTTACTATTTCTCCAAAAATTTTTTCAAAATCCATTACTTTACCTTCTTGTATTTATATAATTTATATTCAATCGCAAATTATCCTTTTTTATAATCCGTTATTCCGAATCTGTTCCCGAAAGGATCTTCAAATTCAACGGCATTTCCTGTTCTGATAGGAAAAGGTGGTGTCAGAAGCTTTACATTTTTGTTTTTCATTTTCTCATATTCCTCCGAAACATTGTCTACAATAAACCATATTGTCTGCTTTGTATCAGGAAATTTGTTTTTTTCTTTGAGAATTATCGCTGCTTCTTCATTACCTATATTAAAAGCAACCATTCCCATATCAGAAAAATCAAATTTTATTTCCAAACCCAGTATATCTTTGTAATATTTCTTAGCTTTTTCCAAATCGTCTACAACAAGAAAAAAATTATCATATCCTTTTAATTTCATGTTTATCCTCCTTTTTCGTTCCATAATCTTTATTATAATCATACTCTCATTTTTAAGTTATTTCAATATTTTCACATTATAAAATTTAATATTAAATCGAAACTGAAGTATAAAGAAATGATTCATAGTTAAATTGTAATAATAAAAATATAAACTTGGAATGTAAACAGAAACTCCGACATTCAAAATTCTACGAAAAAATATGAATTATGCTGCTCGGGAAAACAGCTGTCTGAGCGAAGCGAGTTTGCTGTTTTCTGAGCATAGTTCATATTTTGAGGTTAAAAAATTTTGTAGCCGGTAGCCGGAGTGTGAGGGCGGCAATGGGCCCTCACGGAAAAAAGTATAGAATTTTTGTTTTGTTCTTTGTTTACAAAAAATATCGTAAAACTATACTATAACAACATTGCTAAGTCCGTTTTTCTCAGCTATTTTTTTTAGCTTTTTCATATACTCCTCACTGGGAGTATACGCTTTCAATACTTCTTCTCTCACACCGTTCTGTCTATATTTTATAATTTTATACTTCAGACTTTTATCATATTCGGCAATTAATTTGCTTATATTATCCACTGTTTTTTCATTATCAATAATTTCAGGTACAATAACAGTTCTTACTTCATATATTTTCCCTAATTCTACAAGATATTTGAAATTTCTTATTACATTTTCATTACTTATTCCTGTCATTAATATATGGTCTTTTTTGTCAAAAGCTTTTATATCAATCATTACCTTGTCAAGAATATCTATAAATTTCTTTTTTTCTTCCGGCCATAAAGGAATTGAACAATTACTGTCTACAAAGCAGGTAAGTCTTTTCCAGTTTTTCTTTATTTCCGTAAACAGTTCAGTAAGAAATCTCCATTGAAGTGAACATTCTCCTCCTGAAACGGTTATCCCTGAAATAAAAGGAGCTACATTTTCTATTTCTTCCAAAATTTTTTCTATACTCATGACACTTATGTCTTCAGGAATATTTTCGCTTTTCTCTCCAAATATTTCTATTGTTTCAGGATTATGACAATAAAGACAGTCATAATTACACCCCTGAAAAAATATTGACAGCCTGTTACCCGGGCCGTCAACATTACTAAAAGGTATTATTTTATTAACAATCCCTTTCATTATTCATTTCCTCTTATTTTTCTTTCGAGTATTTTTGAGTTTTCCCTTGCTCCTAAACCGAATACGACCGTCTGCTGTATTACCTGTTCATTTCTATGAAGTTTTTCCATTTCAGATTTTTTAACAAGATACCCTGTAATTCTTATTACATCAGCATCGGTAGAATATACTGAAAAATATCTCATTCCCTCCTTAAACGCTCCTTTTATAATATCCAGAATGGATTCAGGATTTTTTGAAGCCATTTCATCAAAAGGGAAAATATCTCCTATCCCTGACTTGAAATAAGGGTGAAATTTTGCAGTCTGTTTTATATGTTTAGGTAGTGCAGGCTCATCTCCTATCGGTATTCTGCAACCCGGACTTATCCCGTAATCTGTATCTATGCCTACTTGTGCATGAAGTACATAGTGATTATCGGTAATTTCACAGTATTTAACTTTATAATTATGTACATATTCCTGAAGTTTTTCTATGATTTTTACTCCCAAATCATCTGCATAACGGCCCCAGCCAAATCTGTCTTCCTGCTTTTCCGCACCGATTATTTTATTTACACATTCAGCCAGTCCGACTACTCCGAACATTCCGCTAAATCTGTCTCTATGTATAAGTTCTTCCTTTGCAAGAAAACTTGATTCGAAAAATCCACTTTCTTCCACTAAAAACTTTACTCTTTCATCCATATATCTTGCCATTCTGTTTACTGCATCAGGCAATATATGACTAAGTAAATCTTCTTCATTTTTTGCTTCTTCTACCAATTTTGCAAGATTGAGTCTTACAAGAGTATAAGCCCCTCCTCCGATACTCAGTCCGTTATAACAGCTTGCTATTGCATAGTCTTTTCCGTAAAAATCTTTCTGAAACATTTTATAGTTGGAAAAACTCGGTTTTGCTACTTTCAGACTTGTTTCTATAGCCTGAACCGCAAAATCGTCAGGAGTTATATCCTCATCATATTTCAAAGTCAGATTAGGTGTCATTGTATCCAGTTCCACAGTAGCTTTTAAAATCATTTCTCCTGCTTTTGTTTTATGAGGCCCTAAATTTGCATGACAAAAAGAATCTGTAATTGTTCTGTCTATTTGCAACAAAAAAAGTTTTATAGCTTTGTAAGCTTCTTCTTCATCTTTTATATACGGTTCAAGTAATGTGTCTATATTTCCGAGATAAACAGGATATGACGTAATAGACGGTACGTGATTATAAAGTATAAGTAAATTTGTAGTAGCTTCCCATATATCTTTTGCAGGCTTTATATCAAGAAATTTACTCCCCTGTTTCATAAATTTTTCATAGTCGGGAGTAATATATCTGGCTCTGTAAGGAGCATTCCCTTCAAATAAATCGCATATTATGCCTTTATCTCTATATTCTTGAATATCAGGAGTGATATTCAGCACATTTAAAGTCCCTTCGGCAGCTCCTGCCAATTGTCGTAACTTCTGTTCATAAGTTAATACATTATTTTTTATAATTGATAAAATTTGCTCCGACATTGATTTCCTCCTAATTATTTTTACTATATAACCTTTATTTTTATATCTGAATTTTATCATCATACTTTTTTCTTTGAATATTAATATTTTACCATATTTTTTGCTTAAAATCTACAATTGCAACTCTAAATGTTACTTGCTGTTTATTTAAATATTAATTTCTTAATTTTAATCTTAAATTAAAAATATTAAATTCTATAAAAAATTAAAATCTATATATTAAAAATAAAACTGATAATTGTAAAAAGAATCAAAAGCTCAGTTTTTCCGTTTCTTTTTTTCTCTTTTTATTTTTCTGAACTCCCAAGGAGATATATAATTTTTTTTGGCAAATATTCCGAGTTTATTTTTTTGGGCAGCTTCCTGATACTGCTTCATTCTGACATTTTTTTTATCATATTTTTCATACCACCACGCATTTCCGGTCTTTACCATTTTTTCATTTATATTCTCGTTGTTATAATAAACTGTTCCTAACACTCTTCCGTATCTGTCCTTTTTCTTTCCATAAATTTTGACATTTTTATTTCTTATAAAGTTTATTAATGTTTGTTTGCTTTCATAACCGTAATCCTGATTAATTTCAGGTGCATCTATTCCGAACAGTCTTACTTTAATCAATTCTCCTGTTTCTTTATCGTTTTCCGTTCTTTTCACTGCTACTGTATCTCCGTCACTTACATACAGTACTTTATAATTTTCTGCAAAACATGGTACATATATTATCAGAATGAATACCAATAATCCCAGTATTTTATTTATTTTTTTCATTTTTCAAATTCCTTTCCTTGTTACAAAATTATACTACATTTTTTAAATTTAAGACATCTAATATTTGATTAATATTTTTTTATTTTTTCTCTTTTTATATCATGAATTATATGATATAATTTTCAAAATTACTATGAAAGGAATATTTTATGGAATTTTTATTTTTAATTTTTATTGTTATATTTGTCTTACTTGCATGGGGAGGGCTTTCATATCTTATGTACTACTCTGTATCCATAGGAATGAAAAAAAGAATTAATTCCCCTAAAATAACAGACGAAAAAATTTTAAAGGATTACAAAACTTTAAACAATTTTATCGGTCTATTTATTTTTTATGGCGGAATTGTAGGATTTTTCTTAGCCAAAAAAAAGTTTATTCCTGAACTAAAAAAGATATTAGAAGAAAAAATGAGAGAAAGAAATATTTCTTTTTAAACATTAAAAAAGAAATTATTAAATCAAAGCTTCAAAGCAGACTGTATAATTAATTAAGAGAATTTTACAGTTGGATAATAATTAAAACAATAAAAATCATATTTATGAATCATTTAAAACCTCATAGATATGATTTTTATATTTTAGTTTATTTTTATTTATCAGTCAGTTCATGTATTTTGTTTTTGTTCTGTTTTTTTATAATCCCTTTATTTTTCCAATGCCTGTTTAAAATTATCTTCTTCAAATCATTAATATCTAAAAATGTATATTCAAGATTGTACTTTCCAAATATGTTATTTATAATTCTATATATTTCCTCATAAATATCCATTCCGAGTATTATATGACTTTCTGTTTTAAACATTGTAAATATTGACATTATCGCTGTCGTTCCTGAAGAAAAAACATAAGCGGTTTTTCCATTTTCCAACACGTCAACCGTTTTTTCAGCTCGGCTCTTATAGTTGAAGACATTCTTCCATATTCAAATTCCTGTTCTCTTCCAAATTTCCTTACAGAAAATGCAAAGGTCATATTAATTGTACTTCCTCATATTTTTTCTTTTTCCTCAATTCCATGTATTGCTTTTGTTTCAAATTCTATATTTGTTCCTCATTTTTCTTTTAAAATTTTTTCAAATGCTATTCTTTTTTCATTACTTCTGTTTAAATAAATTATTCCACAATAAATAAAGCCGTTTTTCATTAAAAGTCTTTTCATCGGTTCATTATTTTCATGAGTATCTATTTTTATACTGTATATTTTATTTTCAATACATATTTTTTCGGCATTCCTCAAAATTTCCGTCCCGATATTCTGCTTTTTTATTTTATCGTTTACAGCTATTCTATGTATTACACAATATTTATCATCATATGTCAGCCATTTTCCATTTTCTATTTTGTCATAATCTTTTTCTCTCCGAAATGAAATCACTACTGTTCCTGCTATTTTTCCGTCTTTTTCATATATATAAGATTCTCTTTTTTCTATATCTCTTAATATTGTCTTTTCATCAGGATATCCATCCTGCCATTGGTCTATTCCCATTCTGCCCATTTCTTTCCGGGCTTTTCCTATTATCTTCATTATGTCTTCCAAATTGTTTTTTTCAGCTTTTTTAAATATCATATTATCTCCTTGACAGTATAATGTATTTATTTTATTTTACCATATTATTTAAATATCTTCCAACTCAATGTCAAAATCGGAAATGAGAAAAGTTTCGTAATCTAAAAAAATCTAAATTATATTAACTTTTTTAAGTTATCAAATTTTTCCCCACAAGATATTCTTTCTATTACTCTTATTATAATGTTTAATTCCTATAAATCCATTATTTATATTATATTTTTTATTTCTTTATTCTAATTATATAATGTTCCGTTTAATTTCATTATATTTTTTAATACTGTTAATGTTACTTTTGTTCTTTTCAATTTCTATCTGACTAGACAACTTCACTCAAGTAATTTTTTTCTCCTTTCTTAATGTTCAACCTAAAAACACAATACTGTAAATTATTCATACCATTTTTATTCTATAGATATTATAAACACTATTTCCTTTATACTTTTGATTAATCATATAAACACTTTCCTTTCTTTAATAGCAGCTTGAACAACTCTATTATATCGGAAGATGTTTTTTGTTGCAAACTTACGTTTCCACACCCGCATAGCAGGTGGTTTTATGTTTCGCACGCTTTGCGTACCTAACTGACTTAAGTCAATAATAAAAATCCGGACAGAATGTCCGGATACCTTATTTATTATTAGTGTATCAAGACACTTTTTTATTATTTTTTCAATAATTTTAAAAGACTTATCTTACACACATATATCATTATATTTTTTTATTTTGCATTTATTTTGCATTTTATATAATAACTATACCATATCAAAAAGGAAATATAAAATTTAATTTTTTAATATAATTTATATATTTTATATAAAAATTTAAAACTATTTTTTATTTTAATTAATTTAAAATCAGTAGTTTTAAAATTCCCTTTTTTATTCTTCTCCTTTAAAGAATTTTTTCATCTTATCAATGAAAGAATGAGATTCTTTATAATTTTTCTTTCCTAAAGATTCATCAAATTCTTTAAGTATTTTTTTCTGTTTTTCAGTTAAATTCGCAGGAGTTTCTATTTTTATTTCAATTATTTCCGAACCTCTTCTATCCCTGTAAGTTATACCTTTTTCTTTTAATCTGAATATTTTACCGTTTTGGGTTCCCTCTGGTATTTTTATTTTCATTTTTCCGTCAAGAGTAGGAATTTCAGCTTCTCCTCCTAATATCGCCGTTGTCATTCCTATAGGTACTTCACAATAAATATCATATCCGTTACGTTTAAATATTTCATGCTCTTTTACAGTGATAAATATATAGAGGTCTCCATATACTCCATCATTTTCTCCTGCATCTCCTCCGTCTGTCACTCTTACTCTATCCCCTGTTTCCAGTCCCGACTGAATTCTTATTTTCTTTGTAACCGTTTCCTTTTCTACTCCCGAACCATGACATGTATGACATTCTTTTTCAGGAACTTTCCCTGTTCCGTGACATTTGTCACACTCGTGAACTACCGTCTGAATACCGAATATAGATCTCTGCTGTGTTCTTATTTGTCCTGAACCGTGACATTTATCACACGTTTTCATACTGTGTCCCGGCTCTGCTCCTGAACCGTGGCAGGTTTTACATTTTCCCTTTCTTTTGTATTTTATTTCTTTTTCCGTTCCGAATGCCACTTCTTCCAATGTAAGTGTCAAGTTATATCTCAGGTCGGCTCCTTCTTTTACTCTCGGTCCTCTATTCGCACGACTTCTTCCACCTCCGAACATGCCTCCGAGTATATCTCCCAAATCAATGTCTTCAAAGCCTCCAAAACCGCCAAATCCTTCAAAGCCTCCGAATCCTCCCTGTCCGAAGCCTCCACCCTGCTCAAATGCCGCATGCCCGTACTGATCATAAGCTGCTCTTTTCTGAGGATCGCTCAAGACCTCATTTGCTTCCTGCACTTCCTTAAATTTAGCTTCCGCTTCTTTGTTGTCTTTATTCATATCAGGATGATATTTTTTAGCCATTGTCCTGTAAGCTTTTTTTATATCTTGCTCACTTGCATTTTTAGGTATTCCCAATATTTCATAATAATCTCTTTTTGCCATTTCTAATTATAGAATTATTTTAAACTCAGTTTTCTCTATATTTTTATAAATATTTTAAATTATGTAAAAACCAGAGTCAAAATAAACATCGTTTAAAATATTCCTTCTCCTTTCTTTTTATACCGTTTCATTTACAGGGTTCCTATTATGAAAAGTCTTGCAGTAAAAGTTTCATTTCCCCCAAGTTTTTCTATTCCCTTTTTTTCTTCAAGCTTTCCGTTAAAGTCTGCAAAATCTGAAATTCCGTACCATGGTTCTATACAGACAAAAGGTGCTGAAGGCTTACTCCAAAATGCCACATATGGAAAACCTTCATAATTTACAGTTATTTTCTTACTGCTTTTGTTACATTTTATAGCTACTTCTTTTGATTCTGTATTTTTAAATATTAAAGCATCATTGTCAAATATTGTATCAGTTAATTTTATTATTTTTTCATTTTTCAGATAATCATATTTCTCGCTCAGAACAAGGGATTTTTCCAGTTTATATATTTGTGCTGTTTCTTCTTTTTCAAATTCCAAAAAATAATTATTCAAATTTATTCCATTATTTAATTCAAGTGCAAAGGCGGGATGTGCTCCCAATGAAAAATACATAATTTCAGAATTTCTGTTTACAACCTCGTATTTTATTTCAAGGCTATTTTCTTTTATTGTATAAATTATAAAAAAATCAAATTCAAAAGGGTACTTTTTCAGTGTTTCTTCATTGGAAGAAAACTTAAACTTCAAAAAATCTTCTCCTTTTTCAATTAATTCAAAATTATAGTCCCTTGCAAATCCATGTCTTGTAGTTACTTCATATTCCTTATTTCCATATGTATATTTCCCATCTTTTATTATTCCTATGAAGGGAAACAGTACCGGAGAACTTCCCTCCCAAAATTCAGGATTTCTATCCCATATAAATTCTTCTCCATTTATTTTATAACTGTATAATTCTGCTCCTTTTGTAAATACTCCAATTTCCACATTTCCCAATTTTAAAATATGTACTTTATCCATTACTTTGACTCCTTTTTTGAATTTTATTTTTTGATATCTTTATCAATTTACTATCTTTAATAATTTAAAAATTTTTCATTAAAATTCCAAATACCACGAAAATAATAATAAAATCCAAATAAATAAAGTAAAAGGTATCATCCCAATTAATTTTATCATCTGAAAAATATCATAAATCTGACTTATATTTAAAAAAAACGTATTTATGAATAGTATAATTAATGTAAAAAATAAAATAAATAGCATAAAGTCTAAAATCGGATATTTTTTTAATATAGCCTTTTCATAGTTTCTATCGGCTAAATCAATAAAATAAAAAATATTTCTTATTCTCGGATTTTCCTCTTCTTTTAAAATATATATTAAATTTTTCAAAAAAAGTGAAGATAAAAAAATAAGTGTCACTATACCATATTGATATACAAAATTTTCAAAATTCATATCTTTTTTATTAAAATATTCCATCATCGCAGTATTAGCTATATAAAGTCCAAACCAGTATAAATACTTTTTATTAATTAATTTTTCCATATCAGTAACAGCCATATAATCTCCTAAGATTTTATGAGATTTAAATATCAATTTCAGAAAAAATTATATTTATAACATCCTCTAAAATATTTTTTGGTAATGTTTCAATAATTTTATAATCCCTTATAATTTATATTCAGTGATTGATGTTCATTATAGTTGTACAATCTAATTTTATATGAATTTATTCGTTAAATTTGTAATCGGACAGACAAAAACTAATTTTGATACTTTATTGAAAGTATTATCGCTTACAACAACAGCAGGATAACAGCAGTCTATCTTTTCATGTCCGATTTACAAATTAAAATTTATTTTTATAATATCCCCCTACTTTATAATATTTATCTGCCTCTCTTCCCTCAGTTTATTTCTTGTGTTTCATATCATTATAATTGACAAATAATTCTTTGTATTGTTTTCCTTTTTTTATTTTCAAATTACCTTTTTCTGGAATTATTTCTAATTCATCATTTTTCCCCTATTCAAAAATTCTAAAATGTTTTTCGATATTCTTATTCTCTGTCTATTTCCCTATTTTGAAACTCCAATAACTAACACATTGAACCTTCCTGCAATTTTAATATATACATAGTATATACTAAAATTGAAAAAAAACAAGAAAGCATTTTTTGTATCGCTTATTTTTTTGACAGTTTTATATTTTTTCTTTTTTCATCAAATTACTTAACTGTTTTCTAATTTCTTTATATTGATTTCCATTCTTTTTACACAAAGAAGGAGAAATAATTCCCCTTCCTTCCCTAATCCTATTTTTTAAATTATATTTTTTATTAATCTACTACTTCAGCATCCTGAACATCATCATTTCCGTTTTCGCCACTTCCACTTTCAGCAGTTCCTTGTTCAGCCTGTGCTTTTTGAGCAGCCTCCTGATACAACCTTGTGGCAAATCCTTGAGACACTTTTGAGAGTTCTTCTATATTTTTTCTTATATCTTCAAGATTATCGGAATCTTTTACTTTTTTCAATTCTTCTATAGCTTTTTCAATATCTTCCTTTTCAGTTCCTTGCAGTTTATCTCCATTTTCGGAAATTGTCTTTTCTGTTGCCAGTATCAGCTGATCAGCCTGATTTCTTGCTTCTACAAGTTCCTTAAACTTTGCATCTTCAGCTTCATGAGCTTCAGCATCTTTCTTCATTTTTTCAATTTCATCCTTAGATAAGTTGGAACTTCCTGAAATTGTTACCTGATTTTCTTTTCCTGTTCCCAAATCTTTTGCAGAAACATGAACTATACCGTTTGCATCAATGTCAAACGTAACTTCTATTTGAGGTACTCCTCTCGGTGCCGCAGGAATTCCTTCCAGATTAAATTCACCTAATTTATGGTTGTCCGAAGCTTTAGCTCTTTCTCCCTGTAACACTACTATGGATACCGCCGGCTGATTGTCTGCAGCTGTTGAGAATACTTGAGACTTCTTAACAGGTACAGTAGTATTTCTTTCAATTATTTTTGTGAATACTCCTCCTAGTGTCTCAATTCCCAATGATAACGGAGTTACGTCAAGAAGTAATATATCTTTAACATCTCCCATTAATATTCCCCCCTGTATTGCGGCCCCTGCTGCAACTACTTCATCAGGATTTATTCCTTTATTAGGTTCTTTTCCGAAGTATGATTTTACCCATTCCTGAACTGCCGGTATTCTTGTTGAGCCTCCTACAAGTAATATTTCATTTATTTCGTTAGGAGATAAATTTGCATCTTCCAATGCCTGTTTTACAGGACCTTTAGTAGCTTCTACAAGTTCTTTTGTCAGTTCATCAAATGCCGCTCTTGTAAGTTTTTTCTCCAAATGTTTAGGTCCACTTGCATCCATTGTAATAAATGGTAATGAAATTGATGTTTCCAATGTAGTGGATAATTTTTTCTTAGCATCTTCAGCAGCATCTTTCAGTCTTTGAATTGCCATTTTGTCATTTCTCAAATCAATTCCCGTTTCTTTCTTAAATTCCTCTGCAAGCCAGTCAATTACTTTCTGATCGAAATTGTCTCCTCCCAGATGGTTGTTTCCTGATGTGGATATAACTTCTACTACTCCGTCCCCTATTTCAAGAATTGACACGTCGAAAGTTCCCCCGCCAAGGTCAAATACAAGAACTTTTTCCTCTTTTTTCTTATCCATTCCGTAAGCCAATGCCGCAGCTGTAGGTTCGTTTATTATTCTTTTTACAGTCAATCCTGCTATTTCTCCCGCATCTTTTGTAGCCTGTCTTTGTGCATCTGTAAAGTATGCAGGCACTGTAATAACAGCTTCCTTAACTTCTCCTCCTAAATAAGCTTCAGCATCTTTTTTCAGTTTTTTCAATATCATAGCTGAAATTTCCTGAGGTGTGTAGCTTTTTCCATTTATATCCACTTTATAATCGGATCCCATATTTGTTTTTATGGAAATTACTGTGGAATCAGGATTTGTAATTGCCTGTCTTTTAGCAATTTCTCCTACTATTATTTCACCGTTATCTTTTATATTTACAACTGACGGTGTAGTTCTCCCCCCATCGGAGTTGGGTATTATTGTAAATGCCCCTCCTTCCATAACTGCCACACATGAATTTGTTGTTCCTAAATCTATTCCTATTATTTTACTCATATTTATCATTCTCCTTATTTTTTAAAATTATTCTATTTTTTATTTACTGTCACCATTGCCGGTCTTATTACTTTCCCTTTCAGTTTATATCCTTTCTGGAATGTCTGAACAATGGCATCATTTTCAAATTCTTCTTTTGACTCTGTCATCATTGCCTGGTGTTCATAAGGGTTAAATTCTTTTCCTTCAGTTTCTATTTCTTCCACTCCCTCTTCATTTAAAAGATTTTTCAAATTTCTTAAAATCATATTTACACCTTCAACTAAAGCATCAAAATTTTTGGTTTCAATAGATGCAGCTTCCGCTCTTTCAAGATTGTCAATATTGTCCAGTAATTTTATTATTATTTCTTCGGAAGCATATTTTTTCATTTCATTTACTTCAGCTTCCTTTCTTTTGGTAAAATTCTGGAATTCGGCAAGTTTTCTTGTATAAGCATCTTTCCATTCCTGAAGTTCCAGTTCCAGTTTTATTACTTTCACTTCAGGAGTTTCAGGTTCTTCCTGTTTTTCATTAATTACATTTTCTTCTAAACTTTCGTAACTTTCCGAATCACCCGTATCTAAAATTTTCTCTTCACTATTTTCACTTTGAAATTCACTGATTTTTTCATCATTTACTTCATTCTCATAATCTTTTTCAGACATTTATTATTTTCATCTCCTTTACTGTCATTTTTTCTTTAAAAGCTGCTTTACTTCTTCAGAAACATATTCCACAAGACCCACCGTTTTAGAATACTCCATCCTCTTAGGTCCTATAATTCCCATAATCCCTTTTGCATCTCCCATTGTATAAACGGAAAATACAAAAGAAAAATCTTCCAGTCCGGCTATATCCAGATCTTCTCCGAAAATGACATTTACTTCACCATCTTTATACTGCTCAGTCTGAATAAATTGTGAAAATATCTGTTTCATATCATTCGGATTGTTAAAAAGCTTAACTCGATCAATTACTTTCATAACATCCGAAACATTGCTTTCAAGTAAATTTGTTCCCCCTTCAAAAAATAATTTCCCTTCATTTATAATTTGTTCATTTTCATACTCTAATTCTTCAGATACACATAAATCGGTGTTCATAAAAAATTCTCCAAGATCAGACAGTGTAAATATTTTCGGACTGTTTTTTATTTTTTCATTTAACAGCATGTTTATACTTTCCACTTCATCCTCACCTATAGGGGTTTCCAAGAATATGTTCAGATTTTTTGTTAAAAATGAATCCATAACTACAACAGCTAAAATATTTGTATCTGTAATATGAACCAATTTTACTTTTTTCACACCTTCCTGTCTTATTGCCGGCTCAAGAACAACTCCTGCATAGCGGCTTATTTTTGAAAGCAGTCTTGATGTTTCTTCAAATATTTTATCCAACTGATTCATTTTCTTGTTATAAGCTTCAACCACTTTGGCTTTGGCTTCTGCAGAAATATCCCTTATTTTTATAAGCTCTTCCACATATATCCTATAGCCTTCACTGGTCGGAATTCTTCCAGAAGATGTATGAGTCTTCACTATAAGTCCCTTATCTTCCAAGTCCGCCATTGTATTTCTTATTGTTGCCGATGATACTCCTATACTGTATTTTTTTTCAAGAGTTCTCGAACCGACACTTTCGCCGAATTCCAGATAATGTTTTATAATTGATTTTAATATCATTCGTTCTCTGTCATTCATGAATATACCTTCCTTTTTGTTAGCACTCATTCACAAAGAGTGCTAATCACAAATATATAATATTATATTTTCATATAAATGTCAAGACTTTTTTTAAAATTTTTTCAGATTTTTTTTGTTTCACAAATATTGATGTTAAATATATTTTCATATTTTATTTGATATTACTTTCTGTTTTTAAACAACAAAAAAATTTTTTGTTGTTTAAAGTTTTTCTTTCTTCAAGTTTTTCATTTTATAATAAAAAACAGTAACCAATTTTGATTACTGTCCTTTAAATCATTGTATTATATCGTTCCATTCAATTATTTCATTCAGCTGTTTAATCTGTCTCAATCAAAATTTGAATTACCGCTTTTATTTAAACCGCGATTTATTAATTTCCAATATATCGGGTATAAATTTGACAAGAATCCCGCTTATCCCATAAAATCCGAAAACATTTCAGTTTTTTATGAACTGCTGATACATAAAAACTGTTAGTTATATCGTATTTTTTATAATGACCGGTTTGCACTATTTTCACCTGCAAATAAGTATACCTTTTTTCTTTAGCCATTTCTTTATAAGTATTATTAAGTTTTGTTTCGATGTCCATTCTCTGATATTTTTTCTTTATTTCCATTATGAAAATATCTGCACAGTCATTGTCGGTAAAATTCAGCATAATAAATCCAACTACCTCATCATCGTTAAAACATACCGAAGATGACTTGTCTTAAGAAACGATAATATATTTTCCCCTAATTTCCGGAATATCAAACCATTCAGGAAGATCATTCAAAATTTCTCTTGCAATACTTTCTTTTTGATTTTCATCTACAATTTCTTTATTATCCGTTACTATCTTCATATTTAATTCTATGGACAACAGCAAGTGGTCCTCATAAAAAAAATTACATTTTCCAATTAATTTCTTCTTTTCCAAGCTCCTTCAATATTTCATTAGCTTTTTTAAAATGTCCGCACCCGAAAAAGCCTCTACTTGCCGAAAGAGGACTCGGATGAGCAGCTTCCAAAATATAATGTCTGTCCATGTTTATAAGTCTTTTCTTACTTCTGGCATTATTTCCCCATAATACGAAAATAAGCGGTTCCTCTCTTTCGTTCAAATATTCTATTACATTATCGGTAAATATTTCCCAACCTATTTTTGAATGAGAATTTGCATTTTCAGCAATAACAGTAAGAGCGGTATTTAAAAGTAACACTCCCTGTTCAGCCCAAGGAATCAAATATCCGTTATTACTCATTTCATATCCGTATTCGGCACTGATTTCCTTGTACATATTCTGTAATGACGGCGGTAACTTTACTCCTTTTTTTACTGAAAACGCAAGTCCGTGAGCTTGATTTAACCCGTGATAAGGATCCTGCCCTAAAAGAACTATTTTACAATCCTTGTAACTTGTAAGCTTAAATGCCGTAAATATCTCATCAGCTTTAGGATATATTCTTTTAGTCCTGTACTCATTTATAAGAAACTTTCTCAACTTCTGATAATATTCCTTATCAAATTCACCCTCAAAAACTTTATCCCAGTCATTTCCTATATTTACCATATTAATATCCTTTCCTGAAACTTTAAAATCTGAATTATTTTTCATATTTGGCTATAGCCCAATATTTATTTCACAACTTCATATTTTGTAGTACTTTTGTGTTTTCCATTTGTATAATATTCAAATTGAGACAGTTCCTTATTTACCCTTATTTCTTCTTTTGATTTGGAATGATTTATAAACAGGGAATTCCCTTCTCTATAAATTTCCATAATTATAATATCTTTTCTGTCTTTTACGATTATTTTTCCGTTTCTCAAAATAAAAGTATAATCTATTACTTTATAATCATCAGTTTTTGACCAAACTAACTTGGTATCACTTATTTTTTTAATATAAAATGCTATATTTACGGGAATCTGAATGAGAACTCCTTTCGATGCACTGTATCTCGTTATTTTATACTCATCGGCAGCATTGTGGACTTTCACTCCTGCAAGTACAATTCCCAGTGCTTTTACTTCGGCTTTATCCCCCGAAATTCCCTTATAGTAATTGGCAAAAAAGTCGGAATCATTATGTTTAAAAATTTGAGATTTATCTTTTATTTTTCCTTTTTTATTAGTTTCATATACATAAAAATCACTTCCCAATACATCTGAAAAAAATTCATAGGAATTTATATAAGCCGACCTTGTAGGACTGAAAGAAAGATAATTTCCTACATTCAATTGTGCAAAAAAATCATCCTGACCTTTTTCAGTACTGAAAAGAATGTAGGAAGGTATTTTCGCCAATGACATTCTTATACTGAATTTTTCAAATTTATTATAGTTTTCCATGTTACTTCCGATCACAATAAAACTCAATAAAAATAAATGTATAATAAAAACTGTTTTTCTCATAAAATCCTCCTGATTTTTGTTTTTAAAAATTGTATTCTAAATAAATGTATTAAATATACTTTATTGTCTATAATTATTTACAAAAAATTATATCACTTAACTTATAATTCAGTCAATAGCATCAGGATTTTCTTAAACAATTTTCAGAAGTTCTTTCGTAATATAATAAACAAAAAAAATTATGGAAGAATGTTAAATTTTCTTCTTTAATGTACTGAACTTTTATAAAACCTCAGACATTTATTCAATATTATACATACTGAAAAGAAAAATATACAGCTCCGTTTTAAAAGATAGGCTTTCTTTCACTCTAATAATATTTACAGAAAGATCGAACATAATTTTAAAAGACAGGAAATATAAAATTTTCTATAATTGAGCGGGAAGATATAAATCTTCCTGTCAGTAGAGGAATTATTAAAATTTTAAGGCTGTTTATTCCCCTATGAGAAAATAGGTCTCCTTTATTCATAAATCTGCTTCTCTATTCGAATACAACAGAATTTTTTAAAAGTAACCCTGTTTCTCATCGGATTAATTCCGAATACTCTCACACTTCCCTAAGTCCGGGAAATCAATCCTGTCATACATTTTATAAGAGCGGATTTTCCTGAAGCATTTTCTCTCGGTAAGCCTAAAAATTTATTTCTATTTACTGAAATATTTATATCTTTTAATGCCGTTATCCGTTTTTTACTGAATTTAAAGTAATTCCTTATTTTTTCGATTTTTTTGATTTTATAAATTTTCGTAAGATTTTTAAGCTTTATTATCTCTTCCGTTTATTAAAAAATCCATCAGTCTGGAATTTAAAAATTTCAGTTTTTAATGTATATTTTTTAAATTATTTTAATGTTTTTCTGTAACTTCCAATATATCGTTCTTAAAATAAATTTTATTATACCGCTCATTATTACTTTATTAATTTTAAATATATATAACTTACTAATATTTTATATTGTTTCCAATATTTGCCAATGAATAAAGTTCTATAATTAATTTTAAATCTGCAAATTAAAGTAAATATTTGTTAAATATACGTTTCTTTTAGACTAATTTAAAAAATAAATCCAATTTAATTATACTAATTTCCATAAAAGATTATTGTAATTGACTTTTCAGGATATTTCCTGATATAATGTAACAAACGTTATTTATTTAAATTAGGGGAATTAAATGTTTAAAACTATCAAAAGAAATATATTATCTGAAGTTATACATAATATTATTTTAAATCTTTTTAACCAATTTCTTAAAAATTACTCGACTTCCGTTTTCCTGAACGGAAATTTTGTAAACTTTGAAAATATTTCTTCGATTTATAATAAAAACAAAAAAATTTTACTTAACAAAAGTGATAATTTTTTTAAATTTCTCGATAAGCAGATTTCCATTCCGGATTTTGACTTATCTTTTTTTGAAAGTATAGATAAAAAATATATAAGTTTTCTTGTTAGAAAATTTGAACAGCTCTGTTCAAACAATTATATCGGATTTATGACCAATGATATTCGAAAAAAAGTTATCGAAAAATTTAAAAAAATTATAGACAGTATTTTTTTATGTACTGTTTTTACAAATACATCACTAAATTACAGCTCTATTTCATCAAATGTACGTATAGTCAGAGCTCCTCCTTATTTATCATAAACTTGACAAATGATAAAATATGAGGAGGAAATCAAAAATGAAAGAATTAAAAGGAATAAAAATAGGTAAACATTATATTGAAAAGCCTATTATACAAGGAGGAATGGGGGTCGGATTAAGCTGGGACCAGTTGGCGGGAACCGTTTCAAAAAACGGCGGTTTGGGAACTGTAAGTGCCATTTGTACAGGATATTACCAAAATATGAGGTTTGTAAAGAAACTTGTGGATAACAGACCTTTAGGCACTGAAAATGCCTACAGTAGAGAAGCTCTATTTGAAATTTTTAAAAATGCGAGAAAAATATGTGGAAATAAACCCCTTGCATGTAATGTACTTCGTGCAATAAATGATTATGAAAGAGTTGTCACTGATGCATTGGAAGCAGGAGCTGATATGATAGTTACCGGGGCAGGCCTTCCTTTGGAGCTTCCAAGATTAACCGGAGATTTCCCTGATGTTTCAATTATTCCTATAGTATCATCAGCAAGAGCATTAAAGGTAATATGTAAAAAATGGAAAGCTGAAGGGCGACTTCCTGATGCCGTAATAGTTGAAGGTCCTAAAAGTGGAGGACATCAAGGTGCAAAATATGAAGAACTATTTTTACCCGAACATCAGCTTGAGTATGTTATTCCCCTTGTAAAAGAAGAAAGGGATAAATGGGGTGACTTTCCTATAATTGCCGCAGGAGGAATATGGGATTCAAACGATATACAACAAATGCTTGAACTCGGTGCAGATGCAGTTCAACTTGGCACAAGATTTGTAGGAACTCACGAATGTGATGCCAGTACAGTACTTAAAGAAGTTCTCATAAATGCCAAGGAAGAAGATATTGTTATAGTCGGTTCTCCTGTAGGATATCCCGGACGTGCTGTAAAAACCGATCTTATTAAAAACCTTGTTCCTGATAATAAAAAAATAAAATGTATAAGTAACTGTGTCTTTCCTTGTGGAAAAGGTCAGGGAGCAAGAAAAGTAGGTTACTGCATTGCTGACAGTCTAGGAGATGCCTATTTGGGAAAACTTCAGACAGGACTGTTTTTTTCAGGGGCTAATGGACATAAACTTAAAGAAATTGTTTATGTGAAAGATTTAATAGATGAATTAATGCAATAAAAAATGAGGAATTTATATCCTCATTTTTTATTTTATACTTTTTTTATTTTCCCTAAAGCTTACCAACTTCTTTCTGTGAGCGTTTCATTAATTCCTATATTGGATTTTTCTAAGCTTTTTCAAAAAAAGTTGAAATCGGTCAACATTAATCTTTTATTTTTATTTCCACTTTACTTTTCATACTTCTGGGAAGTTCAAGAAAATTTTTCCAACCTTGCAGCACTCTTTTATATTCTTTCAATTTACAATTCCATGCAGGATACTCTTCACATTCCCCGAAAACAGTATGTATAAACTCAACATAAGATTTCGTTATTTTATGCTGAAATGCCTGTCCATCCCATTCTGTTACCGATATTTTTCCACTTTCTATATTTTTTATCTCTGCAAGAACTTTATCACAGCTTTCAGGATACTGGAAATCTTCCATTATTCCTGTTATAAGATATTTTCTGTACTGTTCTAACCTATATTTTTCTTCAGAATAACGCTCTTCAGGCATTTTTTCAACTTTTTCTGAAATAAGAAGCTCAGGATATTCAGTCAGTCCAAAATCTTCATCATCATAATAGCTGAATATTACTTTCATTATCTGTCCCCCTCATAAATAGGATAAGCAGTTATTCTGGGCTTTTTATACCCTCTTATGAGAACTCCGCTCTTACTTATTCCCTGCCACATATTGCTGTCTCTTCCCCTCAGTTCTTTTTTATTTTCCCATGCTGAATTTATTTCATCTATAACTCTTTTTTCATCCCAATTTTCAGGAAACATTGTATTGACCCCGCCGTTACTTGTTTTTTTCTGCCACTTCCCATCGGGTCTTCTTATTTCCACACTAGCCTTATATACACCGTTACTTGCAGGATTACCTATTTTTTTTATAATTCTTACATCTCCTCTTAAAAGAGTATGTCCTCCTGTAACTTTTTCCCCGCTTGAATTTATATCTCCCCCTATTATATGATCATAATCTATTTTGTACTTTTTATTTCCTGAAGAAATCGATTGTTCTCCCACTTCAGTAGAGTTTCCTATATTTCTGCCTGATATGGATGTGTCAGGAGAATATTCTATTTCCTTCTTATTTTTTTTTCTGTTCTTCTTATTTTCTCTTTTTCTAATTTCCTTATAGTCTTCGGAAGAATGTTTTTCTTTATCATTTTTTTGAGAAAAGGAAGCTGTTACATTTTTCCGATTTTTTTCCTGTTCCTTACCTATGAAAAATTTTGTTACAATTACACATAAAGTAACAATTAGGAATATTTCAATTATTTTTTTTATACTTTTCTTTATATTCATAAACATCAACCTCAATTTTTTTTAATTATTTAATAAAAGAAAGATCAATTTCATCATAATTTTTCAAAAATTCATAAAGTTTCTTTTCAATATCGGAAATTTTTCCTTTTTCCCCTGTTTCAATATTTAGACAAAGTAAAGGTTCATGTAACGACAACCTTAATAAAAACCATCCATCTTTTTCGCAGTTTACTCTGACACCTTCATAATTAGGTTTTTCCAATTCCCATCCTGCAATTTTTTGAACATACTCAGGTAATGCTTTCAGAACTTTATTTCCGCTTTCTCTAAAATCTTGAGAATTTATAGGAAATCTTATTTCTTTTTCTTCAAGGGGTTCTGTCAAGTCACTCAGTATATCTGTAAAATTTGTTCCTTTTTTCTTACTTTTAATGAGTTGAATTAAAAGTCGGGCAGCCATATATGCACCGTCATCAAGAAAATAATTATCAATAAATGCTGCATGTCCTGAAGTTTCTATTGCAAGAGGAGTGTAAATTCCTCTTTTATTAAGTTTTTTAGCTTCATTTATTACATTTTTGTATCCTCTCTGAAATCTGTGATGCTTCCCTCCTCTATTTTCAATAAATTTTTTCAGTCCGATAGATGTAACGGAGTCGGTGACTATTGTTACTCCTTGATTTTCTTTTAAAAGTATATCACTTAATAATGCAATCAGACTATTTCTGTTTATTTCACGTCCGTCTTTATCTACAAAAGCACTTCTGTCTCCATCTGCATCAAATATTATACCGAAATCGGCATTGTTATTTAAAACTGTATTTTTGACGGAATCTATGGCTTCTTTTGCTTCAGGATTGGGAACGTGATTTGGGAAATTTCCGTCGGGATTTAAGAACTGACTTCCTGTAATATCTCCTCCCAGTTCCTTTATTACTTTATCGGCAAAAAAACCGGCAGCTCCGTTTCCTGCATCAATTACTACCCTCAAACCTTTCAAAGGTTCTTTTTCTCCACCTGTTTCTTTTCTTATAAAGTCGCACAAATATCGGGCATAATTATCCGCGAGATTTTTTTCGATAATTTTTCCTTTTTTATCCTTTATTCCCATTGCTTTTTTTAAATTTTCCTCACACTGACATTTTTTTCTTTTTCCCATTTCAAGCATTTCCAATACATCAGATTTTTCAAATCCTCCATCAGAAGTAAAAAATTTTAATCCGTTATAGTAACTGGGCAAATGACTTGCCGTTATCATTATAGCCCCATCAGCTTTATAATCTTCAAATACGGTTGTCATAAAAAGTGAAGGAGTTATGGACATTTTGCAGTCATAAACATCTATTCCCTCCTGTTTCAGTTCTTTTTTTATTATTTCTGAAAACTCAGACCCTGTATTTCTTGCATCGTAGCCTACTGAAACTTTTATTTTTCTGTTTTCTTCATCAGCTTTTCTTTCGTATTTCCTTTTTATCCATTTTTCAAAACCTTTTACAATAAATTTTATTTCTTCTGCGGATAAATTAGCTTTCCTGTCTTCAAAATCTGAAACTATTCCTCTTATATCAGTTCCACTTACTAAATGTTTCAATTCCATAAAATACCTCTCTTTAGCATAACTCTCTTTTACATTTTTTTCTTTATTCTTCCTGTAGTAAATCAAAAAAATTAAATAATATACTTCTTATATTTACATTATTTCTTACACTGTTTTTTAAACTTATAAGTTTTTTTAATTTATCTCCGTTTGCTGAATTTTTTGTATTTATTATTATTTTTCCAAGTAAATCCGACAGCTTTTCCCTTTCCTGTTTGAATTCAGTTTCAATTTCATTGACAGCAGTATAAACTTCTCTTATATCGGAAAACTTAACTTTTTTCCCAATATATTCAGTGCTTTTATTATACTTTATTATTAAGTCAAGTTCATCTGTTTCAATATTTTCAATTTCTCCATTTAAATATTTTTTCATCTGAATAATATAACTTACGGCATCTGTAAGGGATGATACATATTTATTGTATTTTTCAATGGAAATACCTTTCTCTTTCCATTTTTTTATATTATTTTCATTCCCATCAAAAAAATAATAAATTTCCCTACTGACATCCAATTCTTTATTATTCTCAGCTTCTATATGAAATTTTATTGTTCTCGACTTTATTGTCGGAATAATATTAAGACTTCTTGACAGTAAAATAAAATATACATCTTTGGGTGGCTCTTCCAATATTTTGAGCAAAGCATTGGAGGATTCTTTTCTCAATCCCTCGATTCCTGAAAGTATAAAAATTTTTTTAGGAGAATTATAGGATGATTCTATTGCCGAATAAATAATTTCCCTTATTTCATCAATTTTTATATTTTGATTTTCTCTGTTTATAATTTCTATATCGGGATGCTGTAAACTCTCTATTTTTTTAATTATACTTTCATATTCTTCAAAATTTTCATCAATTCTCGAAGTCATTACCATTTTAGAAAATTCCAGTGCATAAAAAAACAAATCAACTCTTTTATCTCCATAAAAAAGGTAACTGGCACTTTTCTTATTCTGTTTTGCTTCTTTCTCAAGTTTTTTCAGTATTTCACTGTTTTTCATTTTTTTAACTTTCTCTCATTTGTAAAGTTTTCAGTAGTTTTTTATTGTCAAAGGCTTTTCCTCCACCTAAAACAACTGAATCCAAAGGATTTTCAGCTAAGTATACTTTTATTCCTATTTCCTTTTCCATTAATTCCACAAAATTTCTTATTAACGAACCTCCTCCTGTCATTACTATTCCATTATCAAGTATGTCTGCAGCCAGCTCGGGAGGACATTTTTCCAAAACCTCTTTTGAAGAATTTACTATCTGATAAAGGGAATCTTCTATAGCTTCATAAATTTCATTGGCATTCACTTGAACAGTGTTAGGAATTCCAAGCTCCAAATCTCTTCCTTTTATGTCCATTATTTCAGGTTCGGTCATCTTCAATGCCGTTCCCAGTTCTTTTTTTATTTTTTCGGCAGTTCTGTCACCTACAAGCAAATTATACTTCTTCTTTATATATCTCACTATATCTTCATCAAATTTGTTCCCTGCGGTTTTTATAGATTTACTTGATATTACTTCGTCAAGGGATAATATAGCTATATCTGTGGAACCTCCTCCTATATCTACTACCATATTTCCTTCAGGTTGTGAAATATCTATTCCTGATCCGATTATTGCCGCTCTTCCTTCTTCAATAATATATGTCTTTTTTGCTCCTTTTACCGAATCAAAAAGTGCTTTTCTTTCAACACTTGTAACTTCTATAGGAACACAAATCATTACTTCGGGTTTGAATAATGAATTTCCATAAATTTTGTGTAAAAAATAGCTTATCATTTCTTTTGTAGAATCTATATCGGCAATAACTCCATCCTGTAATGGTTTTATAGCTTCAATACTTGCAGGAGTTTTTCCGAGCATTTCCCTCGCTTCTCTCCCCACAGCTATTATTTTTCCTGTTTTTCTGTCTCTTGCAACAACTGACGGCTCATTTAACACTATTCTTCTTTTCTGTTTATCGTAAATCAGTATATTAGCTGTCCCCAAATCAATTGAAATGCTTTTATTGACTCTGAATATTTTAAAGAAATCAAATATATTTTTCATTTCTCCTCCTTGAATGTTATGTATAAATTAATTTTCTCCGATATTGTTTAAATACCTTTTTTATAAGCAACTTTTTTTATATAAATCCGTACTTCCCTAAATTTTTAAAGTGTATATTTTTTTCTTTTACTTTAAGTCTATATAATTTTCAATTATTTTAAAATTATAATTCTATATTAATATCACTACAAAGAAATGTTCAACCTAAATACAAAAATATGATTTTTTATGTTCTTTATATGTTTTTTATACTAATGTATAATCTGTTGTTCCATCTTTGTTATCTTTAATTTCCACTCCTATTTTTCTCAATCCGTCACGAATTTCATCAGATAATTCAAAATTTTTATTTTTCCTTGCATCACTTCTTATTTTTAGAAGCAGTTTCATTAATTTTTCAGACAGTTCACTGTTACTTGCCTTTTCTTCATTTATCATTAAAACTCCGAGAACATCTTCAATTTTTATTTTTAAAGATTTATAAGACAAATTCAGTACTTCAGAAAGCAATTCACTTTTTTCACTTTTTTCCTTATCGGATATTTTTTCGATAATATCTGAAAATTTATTCATTTCCCTTATCTGATCAAATATAGTGGATAACGCCTGAGGTGTATTCAAATCTTCATCCATCGCCCTGATAAATTTATTATTAAAGTCATCCGATTTTTCTTTAAATTCTTCAATAAATTTATATAATTCATCTGTTCTTTCTATTTTTTTTAAATTATTATGATTGATCAGACTTTGAAGATTTTTTAAGACGGCTTCAAATCTTTTCAAAGATGAGATCATATTTTTTAAAGTTTTTCGAGTATTTTCCATATCTTCAAAAGAAAAATTTATAGGCTTTCTATAATGGGTACTCAATATGAATAATCTTACCACATTTCCCGAAAATTTCCCTAATATTTCCCTTAGTAAAAAGAAATTCCCCATAGATTTTGACATCTTATCTCCATCAATCTGAACAAATCCGTTGTGAAGCCAATATTTTGCAAAGTGACCGTGATAAGCACATTTACTTTGAGCGATTTCATTTTCATGATGAGGAAAAATAAGATCCTGACCTCCACCATGTATATCAAATGTATCTCCAAGATACTTTCTTGACATTGCACTACATTCTATATGCCAGCCGGGACGTCCTTCTCCCCATGGCGAATCCCAGTACGGTTCTCCATCTTTTTTCTTTTTCCATAAAGCAAAATCAAGAGGATTATTTTTTATTTCCATAATATCCACTCTTGCACCTATTTCAAGTTCGCTTATTTTCTGATTGGAAAGTTTTCCGTAATCATTATATTTTTTTACATCAAAAAATACATTTCCGTCTATTTCATAGGCATAACCGTTTTCAATAAGTTTTTCGGTAATTTCTATAATTTCATTTATGTTCTCGGTAACTCTCGGGCGTTTTATATCTTTCAATACGTTTAAAGGCTCGGTATCCTCAAAAAAACTTTGAATATATTTTTCCGTTATTTTTTCAGGACTTACTTTTTCTTCATTTGCCCTTTTTATTATTTTATCATCTACATCGGTAAAATTCTGTACATAAGTAACATCATAGCCTCTGTATTTAAAATATCTCGCTAATATATCAAATACGACAATAGGCCTTGCATTTCCAAGATGTATGTAATTATAAACAGTAGGTCCGCAGACATACATTTTTACTTTTCCTTCTTCTATCGGTTCAAACTCTTCGAGTTTGTTGGACATAGTATTGTATAACCTCATTAATACTCCTTTCCACTCTTTTTATATTTTTCTAATATTTAAAATTTTTAAAAATAAAAATTCCAAGTTAGATAAAAGGTTACTTTAAAACCACTACTGTACAACCGATACCTCCCTCATTCTGATTGGCATCTCTGAATTCAAGTACATATTTTGAAGTTCTTAAAAATTCCTGTATTTTTTTTCTAAGTATCATGGTTCCTTTTCCATGAATGACATATACTTCATGATACCCTGTAAGCATTGCCCTATCAAGATACACTTCCAGCTCAGCTATAGCTTCATCTGCATTTTTACCTCTTAAATCCACTTCTCCTTTAACTTGATCGGATTTTAATGAAGCAAAATTTTTAAACCTGTTAGTTTTTTTCTTCTGTACTTTTACAATATCATCAAGGGAAACAATCAGTTTAAGTATTCCCGCTTGAACTTGAACATTTCCCGTTTGAGGTATTACACGGAGAACCTTCCCATTCTGGTTCAGAGTTTTCACTAAAACTTCCTCCCCTTCCCGGATATCTATATTTTTTACAGAAACTTTTTTTTCTTTTATATTCTGTTTTTTATCCGCCATAAAAGATTCCCTAAGCATATTCAAACTTCTCTGGGCATTTTTTGCATCTTCTTTCTTTATTTCATCTTGACTTATTCTGTCTATAAGATTCTTTGCCTTTGCTTGAACTTCTTTCAGATAACTGTCAGCTTCTTCATATGCCTTTTTTACGATATCGTTTTTTTCATTTTCCACTTCGGTTATTTTCCGTTCATAAGACTCTTTCTGAATTTCCAGCTCTTTCCTTGAATTTTCCAGTTCAAATTTAAGAACTTCCAGCTCATCGTTCTTCTCTTTTATGGATTTTAACATTTCCTCCACTTTCTGGTTATCCTCACTTATATAACTTTTTGCACTTTCTATTATTTCCTGACTTATTCCATATTTTCCAGCGATTATGAGAGCATTGCTTTCTCCCGGAATTCCTTCAAGAAGTCTGTATGTAGGCGACAGAGTTTCCACATTAAACTCCATTGAAGCGCTTTTTATTCCTGTAGTGTTGAAAGCATAAGCCTTTACTTCACTGTAATGGGTAGTTATTATTGACTTTATATTTTTCTTGTTCAGATAATCAATAACGGCCATTGCAAAAGCTGCTCCCTCCATAGGATCCGTCCCACTTCCAAGCTCATCCATAAGAACAAGGGAACGATTGTTTGCACTTTCTATTATTTCCTTTATTTTCTTCACATGCCCTGAAAAAGATGACAGATTCTGTTCTATACTCTGTTCATCTCCTATATCTGCAAGAACACTTCCGAAATATCCTATTTCAGTTTTTTCATTTGCAGGTATGGGGATTCCTGACAATGCCATTAATGTAAGAAGCCCTGCTACTTTTAAAGTAACCGTCTTTCCTCCTGTATTCGGTCCTGTAATAAGCATTATATTTTCATTATTTCCCAGTTCAAAATTTATAGGAACAACAATATTTTCATCTATGAGAGGATGTCTTGCTTCTACAAGTTTCAAATATTCTTTATTTATAATTTTGGGAACTGTACATTTTCTGTTTAAAGAATATAAAGTTTTTGCATTAAGAAAATCCAATCTTTCTATAATTTCTCTTATTTGAATTATTTCTTCTTTTTTAGACCTTACAAGTTCAGTAAGACGGAGAAGTATTTTCCTTACTTCTTCCCTTTCCCTTGCTTCATATTCCCTAAGTTTATTATTTAATGAAACTACATTCAAAGGTTCTATATAAACGGTGCTTCCTGTTGCTGACCTGTCGTGTTCTATTCCTTTAATAAGTCCTTTAAAGTCAGTTTTTACAGCTATTACATATCTGTCATTCCTCTGAGTTACTATTCTTTCCTGAACTGCTTTCTGTGTTTCTTTTCCTGACATAAGCTCATCAAATTTTTCTTTTATATTCACATTTATGTTATGTTTCTGCCTTCTTATATCTCTTAATCCGATAGAAGCATCATCTTTCAAAGTTCCGTCATCATTTACGGCATCTCCTATAAATCGTTCTATATCCTTTACTTCTTCAACATCTGCAAACAGTGTCCATAAGGCTCTATATTTATCCCTTGTATTTTTCGCACGACTTTTGGAAATTCTGTAAATTGCCAAATTTTTCTTCAAATCTGCCAAATCTTCTCCATTCAGATATGAACCTATTAATTCAATGGAATTTATATATTTCTGTATATCCGATAATCCTGTCAGCTCAAAACCGTCATCAAATTTATAAAAATCTATTATTTCCATCATTAATATAAGTTCTTTGTCCAGTATCGATTTATCTTTTATAATATCCGTATCTATAAATTTCTCTTTTGTTTTTTCAAGTTTTGATAAATTTATCAGTTCATTTATTATTTTATAAAATTCCAAAACATCATAATTCTTTTCCATTTTTCCTCTTTTCCCACTTTTAAATCATGTATTTTATTTTATAATTCCTTTCTATTATATCAAAAAAAACAAGAAATATAAAATATATCTTTTTTTTATAATATATTATAAAATATTTTGAATATATTATTGTATGAAAGGAGCATATATACTGGAAAAATGATACTTAAATGTAAAAATTTGACAAAAAGTTGCAAGTTTGAATTTGCTCTAAATAATGTTGACCTTTCAATAGCAAGCGGAAAAATAGTAGGACTTTTAGATCCTAATGGAAGTGAAAAAACTACTCTTATAAAACTGGCAAACGGCTTGTTAAAACCTACTTTTATTAAGAGAAACTATTTTTAACATATGTAGGATTACAATCATTGAAAACTTAAGAATAGCTTCTGTATCTTAATTATAAAACAAAAAAACATGAAAGCCTTAAGGATTTATCTTCTTCCCGTACAGAATTAAATGACTTTAAAATTTCACATGTTATAAGAATTTTGGTCTATTTTTAAGTACTTACAAATATTGTAGAAGAAATATCGAATTTAAGTCGCAAAGTATACAAAAATCTTATTTATAATACTGAAAGATTTACAGGATTCTTTTTTGAAGTAACTCTTATTAATACTATCATAGGTGTAAACATTGGATTTTAAAATCGTAGTAATATAAAAAATAAGGCATTAGAAAGTTTAAGAGCTATTCCTTGCGGATTTTCACGGTCTTAAATATGTATACGGTATAAAATAAATCATGTATTCACCCAGCGGATAGACAAAGATAAAAATAATTTATAAGGAATGGTATCAATAATTGCCAATATGGATACGGTATTTTTAAAATCTGATTTACTGATTGCTTTGGAATATGCAAAACCGAGCTATAATCATAAAGTCGCACAAAAAATATTCGCAAAAATTGTGAAAGAATGAAAACTTATACTGGAATTACTTAAAAAAATTACAGAAATGAAGGACTTCTCTATAATAATCCTGAATTTATAAGTAGTCTGAGAAACCGTTTCACTTACTTTGATTCAATGAATTGTCTCCGAAGAAAATTTCTAAAACGCCTAAGACAAGGAAATAACTCCGAAGATCTTAGAAAAGCCGTTCATATTTTCATAAACGGATTTGCTACGAGACTACGTAACAGTGGATAAAAAATATTTCTAAAAAACTTGTAATAATTTACAGAATGTGATAAAATAAGTTTCGATATGTGTAAAGGAGGTAGATTTATGCAAATATGTGAAGTTTTCGGAAAAAAAGTAGGACACGGAAACATGGTTAGTCATTCCCATAGAGCTACAAAAAGAATATGGAGACCTAATCTTCAGACAATGACATTAAATGTTGACGGTTCTCAATTAAAAGTAAGAGTGTGTACTAAAGCTATGAAAACATTAAAAGGTAAAAATGTTGATCAAGTTAAAAAAATATTATTGGAAAATAAAGATAATTTAAGCCCAAGAATTTCAAAAGTATTATTTTCCGCAAAGTAAGTTTATGAAAAAGTAAACTTACTTTTTTATTTATTAAATAAAAAATTTATGAGGACAACAATGCCCTCATAAAAAACAGTTTAGATTTCTATAATAATCCAAAAGTAATAAATCTTAAAAACTTTCCAAACCATGATAACTCATCCGCTTCCTCAATAGCCAGAATATCTATTATGGAAATTACTTCCCCATTAGATATAACTTCCAATTTCCCTATTATATCTCCTTTGTTTACTTTAGCTTTCAAATTTAGACTTGTAACTTTAAATTCATAATATGTATTGTCAAATTGATAGACATTTTCTGAAAGTACTCCTTTTATTTTTCTCTTTCGAGAATTTCTTACTGTAAAATCTCCCATATCCTGACCCATTATATAAACTTTTTTCAATTTTTTCTGAATTTGAGAAAATTCTTCAATCTGATCAGCTGTTCTCTGATTATGGGTTTTATGTCCTAATACAACAGATATAATTTCAATATTTCCCATTTTTCCTGTAACTATTATATTGTATCCTGCCTGAACATGAAATCCTGTTTTTAAACCGAAAATTCCGTATTTATTTAAAAGATCATTCCTACTTTTATAAATAACCTGCTCTCCTGAAGAATTAACAAGGACAAGTTCAGTTTCACTTCCCCATTCCCTTATTCTTTTGTCTTCTACAGCTTTTTTTCCCATAAGGTACATATCATAAGCCGTAGAAATATCCATTCCTTTTCCGGTCATTGATGTGGGAAGTCCTGCAGGAGTATGAAATTCAGTATTATTCATACCTAATTCTTTTGCTTTCCGGTTCATCAGTTTTACAAAATATTCGATATCGCCTTTTCCAACATGATAGGCGACCAGATAAGCGGAATTATTTGCAGAATAAATTATTTCCGATCTTAAAAGTTCTCTTAATGTATAACAGTCTCCTACTTTGACATTTAGCCAGCTTCCTCCTATATTGGCATTTTGAGGAGAAAAACATACTTTATCGTCTAAACTTACATTTCCTTTATCCACTTCATCAAGTGCCACTAAAATATTCATTACTTTTGTAAGAGAAGCAATAGGATGTCTCTGAGTTTCAAATTCCTTTTTTATAACTTTTCCGTCTTTTGTAGCTATATATTTAAGCAAACTATCCTTATATTGGGATATTTCCTCTTTTTCCTTATCAATAGCCTGAACAATAGGTTTTTTCTTATCAATTTTAGTTTTTTTATCTTCCTCTTTTTTCCTGTTTTCTTCAAGTATTTTAGAAATATCCTCACTTACAGGCTCAACATTATCAATATTTATTCCCATATCCGTATCGATATTATTTTTAGGAATTTTTCCATTTTCTGTCTGTTTCTGACTGCTATTATTGTTAAAGTTATTCTGATTATTTATATTCTGTTTTATTGTAGAATTATTTCCATTATTAGTATTATTTTTGTCAAAATTTTCATTTTCCTGATAATCTTTATCATTGACATCAGGCAGATAAATCCTCTCTTTTTCTCTTTTCTTTCTTTCTTTTTCTTCTTTCTTCAGTCTTTTTCTTTCTTCTCTTTCCTGACGTTTACGTTCTTTTTCAGTTTGAAAATTTTCCTGACTGCTGTTTTTTATTATATTACCTATGTCGTCACTTCTTTCACCCCTATTTTCTCCTTCTCCATATAGCAAGAATGTAAATAAACTTATTATTAACAGTATTTTAGTAATTTTATTGAGCATTTTTCTGCCTTTCTCATTTTATTTCTTTTTAGCCACTTTTTTTCTCTGTTTTTCGGCCTTTTCCTTTTCACAATAATTAAAATGTTTGTTTATTATACAAATATCACATTTGGGATTTATGGCTGTTGATACTTCCCTTCCATATAAAATAAGATAATGAGAAAATTCAAACCAATATTTTTTGGGAACCACTTTCATAAGTTCTCTTTCAATTATCTCAGGATTATCACTTTTAGTAAGTCCCATTCTTTTAGAAAGCCTTTTAACATGAGTATCCACTACTATTCCTTCTCTTATTCCCCATATTTCACCTAATATAACATTGGCGGTTTTTCTTCCTACTCCTGCCAAATTTACAAGCTGTTCCATTTTCTTAGGTATTTCGCCGTTGTATTCAGTTAAGAGTTGTTCAGCATTAAGTTTTATGTTTTTAGCTTTGTTTCTGTAAAATCCTGTAGATTTTATATATTTTTCCAATGTTTCTATGTCCATTTTATAAATATCTTCAGGCATTTTGACTACTTCAAATAATTTTTTTGTCACAATATTTACCCTTGCGTCGGTACACTGTGCCGATAATATTACTGCTATCATTAACTGATACGGTGTTTCATAATCCAATGCACATTTGGGAGTTCCGTATCTTTCCTGTAATACAGGAAAGATCAAATTAAATCTTTCTTTTTTTGTCATACTTTCTCCTAAAAATTATTTTTCAATAAATATTTTTATCCCTTGCAAAAGTAAAAAATGTAAAGGATAAAAAAAATAAAAAAAATATTTCATGTTTTTTCCTCTTTTCCCGTTATATAGACATATAGGAACCAACACAAAAATTGAATATATTTGAATTTTCATCAGTTCAAATATAAAAGGAAATTTTAAATTTATAAGATTCAGAAGCATAAAACTTAATAACAGTTTTATTTTATCTTCCCTGAAAAAATGGAATATTACTATTGTCAGAATGCCATATATTCCATAATCAAATTCAAATTTAAGTGTAATATAGCATAAAAAGGAAATTATTACGACTTTCATTAAAATATTTACTTTTTCCAAATGATATAAATATATTATTAAAAGCCCTGTAAATAGAGTAAAAAATATGTTGACCGAATATGGCATTTTAAAAATTATTACGGGAGATTGTATTACTATTCCGAATATCAGTAGTCTAAACAGATATTTTTTCAAATTACGGGTATGAATATATCCTTCATTTAAAGAAAAAGCGAATATGGGAAAAGCTGTCCTGCCTATAATATTTAAGATTTCCGGACCGCCTATTATAAAATGCCAGTGGTCTATAAACATTGTTATTATTCCTATTATTTTAAGTGTAAATAAATCCATATCCGCCTTCCTGTATCTAAATATTTAAGCCTTTATATAATCGTACTTCCCGCTTTCAAATTTTTTAACAATATAGCTGCATACAGGAACTACTTTATAATTATTATTTTCAGCAAATTCAATTCCTGCAGCAAACAACTTATCTCCGACTCCCTGTCCTCTTAAGGATGGAGATACATAAGTGTGATCGAAAATAAGTTTATTCCCATCTTTTTTGTATGTCAATTCTGCAATCATTTCTCCTTTGTCATCATATATGAAAAATCCTTTGTCCTCTAAATGTTTTATATCCATTATTATACACCTCTTTCTAAATTTGTTTTTATTTTTAAATTATATCATAAAAATAAAAATTTCAACAGAATTTTTCTATGCTTTTTTCGGAAAAAAGTTTAACGGAAAACTTCCGACTCAAATTATTTCCAAACTTTATTTTTTTCCGTGAGGGCTCATTGCCACTCTCACACTCCTGCTATCGTCTACAAAATTTTTTATCACTCAAAAATACTCATTATGCTTAGAAAACAGCAAACTCGCTACGCTTAGACAACTGTTTTCCCGAGCAGCATAATTCATATTTTCTCGTAAAATTTTGAATGCCGAAGCTTTTCTTATATTCAAGTATATATTTTTACTATTATAATTTAACTCCATTTTTGAGCCTTAGTAAAATTTTGAGTTGAATTGTTTTTTAGTCCAACCTTTTTTACAAAAAAGGTTGGATCAAAAAATATGAGAGCAATTAAGCCCTCATATTTTTCACTTATTAAATTATTAATAAATAGCTCTAAACCCTATTCCTCCTCTTACATTTTTACCTTTTGTATCATAACCTGCGTTAAATGTTATTCCAAATCTTTCATTTTCAGCTCCAATATTAAGATCCGCTTTAAAGTTTCCTTTTCTGTCATCTTTTTCACCTCTTATATTGAACCAATCAGCAGTAGTAAATCTTACTCTTCCTTTATTTCCTACATCTCCTGTCTTTCCAAGTTCATTTTCATAAGCAAGTCCCAATGTAGTTACAAAGGTAGTTTTCTTCGCCATAGGTTGTTTGTATTTAAATTCTATTCCCAACTCAGGTTTAACGGAATAGTAATCATTACTTTGAATTTCAAGTCTTATTTGTCCTGTTTTTTCTTTTATTCCGTTAAATCTTCCGTATTCAAGTTTCAGACTTCCATATGGTGTTATACTCGTTCTTTCACTTGTTCTAAATTCTTTACTCAGTTCATTTTTAAGTCCTACTCCGTAAGTATAATATGTAGATTCAGCTCCAAAAATTTCATCTACTACTAAGAATCTTCTCTTCATTTCACTTCTTGACACATATCCTTCTCCCGATATTTTCCATTTCAAGCTTCCATTATGATCAAATGCTTTTGTTTTAAACACTCCCGCTTTCAACATAGTAGTATTTTCTTTGGATTTTCCGATATCTTTAAGTTTAAACTGATTATTAACTGCTCCTGCATACCATCCTGTACTATTTCCAAGTTTTATAGTTTCATCTTCATGAACATAAGCTACCCCATAAGCATTATTAGTATAATCTATAATTCCGGCAGTGTCAGTCTTATACTCTCCTCTTGTTCCAAATGTTTTTATTTTATTAGACTGTTTAGATTTATTTTCCCACTCTCTTTTTAGATGAGTAAATTCCTTATCAAGTATCGATCCTGTAGCATTCATTCTCTGTTGTGTATTACCGTACTGATGTCCCATCATCTCATCAAATGCCTGAACTAATAATATATGCTCATTATTTCCTATTCCATTCAGTTTTTTAAACAATTCTCTTTCTCTTCCGGATTTTTCCACTCCGTATCTCTGCTCCAGTCCATCAGTGAAGTTATATGTATCAGTTGCTACAAGAGGAGTGTTCTGCTTACCTGCCCATACAGTATAAGGAACTTTTACAAGGTAGGCATTTTCTATCGTTTGTGTCCCCTTATTTTGAGAAGCTGTTGCCATCCATGTCAATGAACCTGAATAAATCTCCCATTTTCTAAGTCCTCTTCTCTGTGCTTCTAAAATCATATCATTATAAGGTTGTATCATTTCCTGACTTAATTTAATATATTTTTCCGTTGTATAATTTGTAGCTTCAGTTCCGATAATAAGATCCACGGATCTTATTCCTATTCCTGTCAACAATCCTAAATTTGTTATCGGTCTTGTTACATTTACTCCTGAAGTATCAAGATATATTCCTATTGCCGAAGTCGGTATTTCATTTCTTGTTCTATTTTCCACGGAATGTACTTCTATAGGTGTTTGTACTACTCCATTGGAAGTTATTATACCGTCATAGCTTCCATCAGGTATTTTTATTGCCACATGATCATTTCTAGTTATATTCCAATTCGCAACATCTGACTGATACCCCATTTCCTTATCTCCATTGGAAATTACTCTTGCTATGGCTTTGGCTCCGTTTCCTGTAGCATTTATGATATCTCCATATTGAGTATTTTCAGCATTTAATGTAAAATCTCCATAATTTACTATTACTGACCCCGGTCCTCCCGAACCCACGTATGCTATACCGAATGCATCATTACCGGTAACATTTATTTTACTTCCCGGCATATTGTAAAGTGTAGCTCCTCTAAGCAATGCTATTCCTACACCTTCTGTAGAACCTACATTTATATTTCCATAATTGTATCCCACTGCTCCGTCTTCAAGGAACATTCCTACATTCAGTTCTGAACCGCTTAGGTTTATCGTTCCTCTATTTACAGCTTTTGAACCTAATCCTCCTGCATACATACCTATACTGTTAGGAGTTGTAACATTGATAACTCCGTTTGGTCCGTTTTCAATATTTCCGAGACCTAACACATCTCTTTTTATTTCACTTTTTCCTTGTGCATTTATTACTATTCTTTCTTTTACATATCCTGCTCCCATTCCTATTCCGAATTTCTGATTCTGAGCATTTGTAAGATCCGAAGCTGAAACATTTATTATCCCGTTATTTACATATGTATTAGGTACATTTCTTGCTATATACTCACCTTTTGAATTTATATTATTTATATAATTGGCATCATGCAAATAGCTGTATATTCCTACATTTCCTTTTCCGACACTGAAGTCGATATTCCCTCTGTTTTCTCCACCTCCGTTTACATAAATACCATAATTATCGTCTCCTGAAGATGTTAAGTGTGTCCAGTTATTTGAAGTACTCTGTGAACTATCATAAATAAATACGGACTCTTTTCCTAAATTAACCGTTCCATTGGAAGGATTATAACTATTGAGAATATTTCCGCTTCCGCCTTTCATTACAAATCCTAATGACCCGTCACCTATTGTTATGTCACTTGTATAATTATTTATCACACCGTTTGAGCCTGAATAATAAACTCCTACCGATTCTTTATTGGTACCTATTTTATTTCCTATAGAAAATTTTGCTCCATTGACAATATCTATATTTCCACCTGCAGAAAATATACCTACTGCATTATCTCCGACTTTTGTAGTTGAAGTTCCTCCAAGAGTTACATTTCCTCCTCCTTTGGAATACAGCCCTATTGTTTGATGACCTGTTTCTATTATTCCGTTATTTGTAATATTATCTTTTGAGTGTTCTGAATAGATACCGATATTAGGTTTTGTAGCATCGACAGCATCAACGAGCTTTATTGTTCCTTCATTTATTATTGCATGTCCTGCCGTTCCCAAACTGTCAGTATGCATTCCTATAGACTCCTGACCCGTAAATTCTATTGTTCCGCCTGCAGCATTTATTATTGAATTTGCTCCGTCACTTGCAGAAATTCCTACTGCTCTTAATTTTGAACTTTCTATTTTCCCTTCATTAATTGAAGTTGCAGACACGGAAGCATTATCTGAACGCATTCCTATTCCATAATCTCCGTCAAGGATTATTTTCCCTGTAGCAGCATTTTTAGCGGTAGAGCCTGTTTTATTATAAAGTCCTACTCCGTTCAAAGCTATTTTTATATCTTTTTCATTAAGGATTTCTCCTCCGTCTTCTCCATACATAGCTACGGATTTTTCTCCTGACAGATCTATATTTCCTTTGTTTACAGCAGATTTACCTGTCGCATTTTTCAAATACAGTCCGACAACATTTTTATTAATACTTGTTATATTGTTTGCAGCTCCAAGTTCTACCGATGAATTATTTGCATTTATGAATATTGAACCGTCAGTATCTATTGTCTTTGTATTTTCATAATTCAACTTACTGTCTTTTGCATAAATATAAGTATATTTGTTCCCGTTATGAGTCAGTGTCAAATCATCCTTAAAATTTCCACCTGCAGGTGAACCGTAAGTAACATCAGCATTTTCAAATAAATATACTACTGAATCCGCTCCGTTTAATGTTACGGAACTTCCTGTACCGTTAAAGTATCCTTGATTTCCTCCAACAGGACCGAAGTTTTTCAATATAACTCCTATAGATTTTGTTCCTAATTCTATTTTCCCTGTTGTTGAGTCAACTTTAGAATTATGAACTTCTATTCCTGCACTTTCATCTCCAACTTTTATAGTTCCGTCAAGTTTTACAGTTGAATTTGTAGCATATATACCTAAACTTCCTTTAGCCTGTGTCAAGTCAATTTGTCCTGAAGCTTTGTGATCTATTGTGGAAGCCATATTTGCAGCGTTATCTGCATATATTCCGACAACTTTTGTTCCTCCGGCATTTGCATTTATATTCCCTTCATTTATTACATTTATCGTTCCTGAATGCTGATTTGCCTGAAGATCATTCTGTGCAAGAATTCCGGCACCTTCAGCCCCTACGTTTATTATTCCTGCAACGGCATTTGTTACAGTTGATCCGTCTGCTCCGTATAGTCCTGTACTTCTAACTCCATTCACTGTAACGGTACCTCGATTTTCTATCTGTCCTGTTTCCACAGCAAGTCCTGTCGATGCAGCTCCGTTTAAAGTAACCTGTGCATTATTCGTAATTTTTACCTTGTTAGGATTGGCAATATCCAAGCTGTTTCTTTGACCTACAGCAACCTGATTTGCCTGTGTTCCTGTTATATTTTTATTTATATCCACACTTGATGATTCAAAAGCAACTCTCTGATACACATGATTAGCATCATCCAAGTTCACATCTGCTGTTAAGGCTCCATCTATGTTAAGCTTTGCTCCCGTTATTTTCAATATTTTATATCCTGCAGGAACATTCCCCAAAGTTACGGGGCCTAAAAATGAATTAGGAGAACTTACTTCACTCAATTTTATATCATTAGCAGTATTTATACTGTCATTTTTTATAACAAATAATGATGAATTATTTCCGTTCAGATTTACTGTTACATTACCTGTCGAAGCCGCTCCTGTAGGAGAAGTTTTATTGAACATCGTATTTAATGAAGTAGTTATATCAGCAAGAGTATAAGCATTTTTCAGATAAAAAGCTACCCCTCCGTTCTCAACATTTCCCGTTACATTACCGGTTAATCTGAATTTTCCTGAATGTGTCGAAGGATTGGACGGATTACTGAAAAATAAAAGCCCGCCATTTCCTGCTGTTATGTTGACAGGATTTGATACATCCATAACTGCACCATTATTAGCATAAAGCGCAATTCCTCCTGCACTCGCTTTTATATTTCCTCCGCTTAAAGCAGTTGAACTTCCTGAACCTGTAGCATAAATTCCGGCTCCTGTACCATTAATAGTAACATTTCCTCCCGTCATAGTAAACGTTTTTTCATTATATACTCCTGCCAGTTGGCTTCCGTTTAAAGTAATTGTTCCTGTATTGGATCCTGTGGAAGTTGTATCAATTACCATACCTACAGTCTGATTTCCGGCTCCTGTAATTGTTCCTGCATTGGTTATTGTTCCGTTTGTTGCAGCATACATTCCTGCTCTTCCTGTTAAATTATTATTTAAAGCTATTGTTCCTCCGTTACTGTTAACGGCAGAAGTATTTGCTCCGTTTGAAACCATTCCTACACTTGCATTTGCATTTACATTTATTGTCGCATTGTTTATAGCTTTAGGTGCATTTCCGGCTCCTGTATTTACAGTACCTAGGTCTACTCTCATCCCTGTGCTTTGAGAACCGTTTACATTTATTGTTCCTCCCGCAGCATTTGTTATATCGTCATTAGACTGTATTTTTAAGTACATTCCTGTACTTTGAGAGGCATTTACAGTTATATTCCCGGCATTAAGTATTTTCCCATTATATGCTCTTAATTCCTGTCCTCCGGTTCTTCCTGTTTCTTCTATGACAGCTATTCCGGCACTGTTTCCTCCATTAATTGTTATCGTTCCGGTATTTTTTATTATATCAGGATTATCTGCAACTCTTGAAGATAACTTCATTCCGAAACTATTTCCCCCTCCTAGCGAAATATTTCCCGTATTTAAAGCTTTAACTTTAGTATTTGTCGCTCCGTCTGCTTCTATCTGTATACCGATTGAGTTTACTCCTGAAAATGATATATTTCCATTATTCTCTAAAATATAATTATTAGTTCCGTCATTATCTTCATGAGCCAAAAGAAGACCTATTTTATATCCTACATATCCTCCTCCGGCTCTCCCTGTCCATTTTTGAGTTATAGGATCATATGTTCCTGCTCCCGGAGTTCTTGTGATATTTATATTCCCCATTTCATTATATCCGGGTAAAGTTAATAATGTTGTTGCCGAGGCTCCTCCGTTATTATTAGGAGTTCCGTCAGAATAATAATTTCCTATAGGAACTTTAAGTCCGCCAAGTCCTGCACCGTCTTGATAATGTGTACTTTCCACAGCATCTGTTATAGTCCCCGTATTCAGGAGTTTTCTATCCCCGTTATTCCCTGTTGTATTAGTTTCCGCAACAAATCCTACAACCATAGGACCTGCAAGATTTACTTCGGCAACATTTTCTATTGTTCCATTTCCATTGTCAAGCGTTCCAACCCTTGAGCCTCCTGAAAAAAATCCAATACCACCTGAAAGTACCGAATCTATTACAATATCTTTATCAAATCTGGCTGTTGCTCCTGAAGTAGGTGAAAGTTCAAAATATGTTTTAAAAAAACTATTTCCATTTGAAGCCTGTATAACCGCATAATTAGCAATTTTCTTAGAAACTGAAACTCCATCTATAAGTCCTGCACCGGGAGCGGCACTATGGACATCTTTTATTCCATCCAAATTCACATTTCTCGAAGTTTCGACTGTATCAAGAAAAATAATCGGTCTCGGATCAGCCCCTGCATCACCTTTGTTAAGATACGCCGATACCTTCATATTTCCTGAAGGCACCCCTGGTAAAGCAGGTTTTACAGGAGTTATCGGATTAAATGTTACTACAGGAATTTCAGGTATTGTTATTTGAACTGCAGGCGGTTTTATTTCAAATTTAACTTCTTCCGGTCCTTCTATCTTCCCTAAATTCACAGTTGGAGCAGCTTTATTTATATCTTTAGGTTTTACTGTAGCTAGAAGATTTAGCGAAGCTACAGGTTCCTGATCAAATACTGAAGATTCGAGGCCATATGAAGGATTTAAATTTCCCGTTATTGATGAAGTAGCCGATCTTGAAGGATCTATTCCCGCTTCAGCTAATCTTTGGGCTTCTAAATAATTTGCTTCTCTAATATATTTTGCATAATTTTTACTGTTAGGAGAAATACTTCTAAGGAACAGGTCTTCACTTCTTTTAAATATCCCCTCATAAGGATATTTTTCTTTTTTATCTCCTCTTCCTTTATATGCTCCTCTCCAGTTACTGTAAAAATAGTTCATTCCAAATTGCCATGAACTCCA